>JBGPEQ010000094.1:0-9935 GCA_041482855.1 Dongiaceae bacterium
CCTGCGCCAGCGCGATCTTCATGATCTCCGGCGTGATCGAGGTGATCTTGATATCCATCTGTAGCGACGTCACGCCCTGCGCCGTGCCGGCTACCTTGAAATCCATGTCGCCCAGGTGGTCTTCGTCGCCGAGGATATCGGAAAGCACGGCAAAGCCCTCGTCCTCCTTGATGAGGCCCATGGCGATGCCGGCGACCGCGCGCGGCAGGGGCACGCCCGCATCCATGAGCGAGAGCGAGCTGCCGCACACCGTTGCCATCGACGATGAGCCGTTCGACTCGGTGATCTCCGAGACGACGCGCATCGTGTAGGGGAAGTCGTCCTTGCCCGGCAGCAAGGGCCGGATTGCCCGCCAGGCCAATTTGCCATGGCCGATTTCGCGCCGACCGGGCGAGCCCATGCGCCCGACCTCGCCGACCGAGTAGGGGGGGAAGTTATAATGGAGCATGAAATTTTCGCGATATTCGCCTTCGAGCGCGTCGACAATCTGCTCATCCTCGCCCGTGCCCAGCGTTGCCACGACCAGGGCCTGGGTCTCACCGCGCGTGAAGAGCGCCGAACCGTGTGCGCGTGGCAACACGCCGACCTGCGCCGTGATCGGCCGGATGCTCCTGCCGTCGCGGCCGTCGATTCGGCGACCGGTCTTGAGGATATTGCCGCGCACGATATCGCTTTCGAGATCGTGGAAGAGCGCGCTGACCTTCTCCGCCACAACCGCTTCGCTGGCCAATGCTTCGACGGCTCTCTTCCTGACGGCGTCGATCTTCTCGTGACGCACCTGCTTCACGGTCTCAAGATAGGCCCCGCGCAGATCGGCTTCGAACTGCTCTCGCAGCTTGGCCGCGGTGGCGCTGATCTCCGGCGGCGTCTCCGGCAGCGCCCACGGCTCCTTGGCGCACTTTTCGGCGAGATCGATGATGGCGTTGATGACCGGTCGCATCGCCTCGTGACCGAACGTCACGGCGCCCAGCATGACCTCCTCCGACAGCTCCTTGGCTTGGGATTCGACCATCAACACACCGTCGACGGTGCCGGCGACGACGAGGTCGAGCACCGAGTTGGCGCTGTCCTCAAGCCGCGGATTGAGAACGTATTTGCCGTCGACATAGCCGACGCGAGCGGCGCCGATCGGGCCCAGGAATGGAATGCCCGAGATCGTCAACGCGGCGGAGCTGCCGATCATCGCGACAACATCCGGATCATTCTCCAGGTCGTGGCTCAATACCGTGGCGATGACCTGGGTCTCGCAGCGGAAGCTTGGATGGAAGAGCGGCCGGATCGGCCGGTCGATCAGGCGCGAGGTCAGAACCTCCTTCTCGCTCGGCCGGCCTTCGCGCTTGAAGAAGCCGCCGGGGATCTTTCCCGCGGCGAAGGCCTTCTCCTGATAGTTGACCGTCAGCGGGAAGAAGTTGATGCCGGGCTTCGGCGTCCGGAGGCCGACGACGCTACACAGCACGACAGTATCGCCGTAGGTGCAGAGGACGGCGCCATCGGCCTGGCGGGCGATTCGACCGGTCTCCAGAACCAGCTTGCGGCCGCCCCAGTCTATCTCATTGCGGTGGATGGTAAACATTGTCGTTCAATCCTTTCGGGTAACGGCCGGTGATAGGGGGCCGGACCCGCGCAAAAGGCGGCGACGGGCACGCACCCATCGATCGGCGAGACAAATCGCACGCCGCGGAACGCGATCCCGCAGGACCGTTCCCGTGCGGTGCTGTCCGCCTCTTGCGTCGGCCCGGCATTGCGGCGATCACCCCGGCCGGATCGTGATCGCCCCAGGCGAGAAGACAACGCCGCCCAACCCCGACCGAGAGTCATCTCGGCAGGCCGGCGGCGATCGCCTGATTGTGAGTTAGCGGCGCAGTCCAAGGCGCTGAATCAGCTCTTGGTAACGGGCAGCGTCCTTGTTGCGGAGATAATCGAGCAAGCGCCGCCGCTGCCCAACCATGACGAGCAATCCCCGCCGAGAATGGAAATCCTTCTCGTGCGTCTTCAGATGCTCGGTCAGATTGCCGATGCGCTCGCTCAGTACGGCCACCTGGACTTCGGGCGACCCCGTGTCATTCGGGTTCGTCGCGTACTCCTTGATGACCGCCTGCTTGCGCTCTGCGGTAATCGACATCATCAATCCTTTCGCTTCCTAGAAATTCAACACGCGTACCGCACGAAGATCGCCAGCCTCGAACCGTGCGAGCGCCACCGGCTTACCGCCGGCCATTGCACACACGATGGAACCACTTTCGAGATGGCCGACGCGTTCCAGATCCTGCCGGCTAGACAAGCCAACCGGCTGACCGCAACGCAGGCGGTTTGCCTCGGTATCGGTCAGGGCCAGTGCCGGGATGTCGTCCAGCGCGGTCTCGACCGGTAGTAGCTGCCCAAAGGCGGCGGGACTATGCCCCAGGGATTGGAGAGATTCCAGCGAAATCGCCTGGGCTTCGGTGAACGGCTCGACGGCGGTACGGCGCAAGGCCGACACATGACCGACCGTGCCCAAAGCGACCGCCATATCGCGCGCCAAGCTCCGGATATACGTGCCTTTTCCGCACTCCACCTCGAAGACGGCGTGATCGTCGTCCGGTCGATCGACGAGCGCGAACCGATGGATCGTGACCGTTCGCGGGGCCGGATCGACCTGGTGCCCGGCCCGTGCCAGCGCGTAAGCCCGCTGCCCCCCGATATGGATCGCGGAGAAGGCAGGCGGGACCTGCTCGATCATCCCGACCATGCGCTCAAGGGCGCCGCAGATCTGCTCGCGCCCGGGTCGCGCCGCGCTCGTGGCCACGACCTCGCCTTCGGCATCATCGGTCGAGCGCGCCTCGCCCCAGCGCACTGCAAAGCGGTAGCGCTTCTTGCCGCCGGTCACGAAAGGTACCGTCTTGGTCGCCTCGCCGAGCGCCACCGGCAGAACTCCGCTTGCCAGCGGGTCCAGCGTCCCGGCATGTCCCGCCTTGGCCGCGCCGGTGGCACGGCGGACGCGACTTACGACCTGCATCGAGGTCATCCCGACCGGCTTGTCGATCACCAGCCAGCCGTGGATCGGGATTCCCCGCTGCTTACGCGCCACTTCCGTCGCCCGGGTCGCCGTCGCTCTCGTCTCCGCGGCCGAGATCGATCGTCACCCGCGGATCATGCAGCAACTGATCGATCCGTTTTGCATGCTCGAAACTGCGGTCGACCTCGAACCGGATCCCGGGAACGTGGCGCAACTTCAGTTCGCGTCCGAACTGCGCGCGGAAAAAACCGGCAGCGCGGTTGAGTGCCGCCACGAGCGCATCGGCCTGTCCGCCGCCGAACGGGACGACGAACGCCGTCGCGTTGCGCAGATCGGGGCTGACATGCACTTCCGTCACGGTCACCTGGGCGCCATCCAGCTCGGGGTCACGAAGGTCGCCGCGGCCCAGGATGCGCACGAGCACGTGACGCAACTCCTCGCCAACGCGCAGCTGCCGCTGGCTAGGGGGCCCACCCGACCGTCTCGTCATCCAAATCACCGCTTTCCTGAACGCCCGTCGTCTGCCACCTGCTTTGCAGCCCGCACAGCGACAGGCGTGAACCGAAGATCGTCGGGTCAGCTGGCCGCGATGGTCCCATCCCTCCTGGTCAGAGGGCGGCGACCTGCTCCATCTCGAAGCATTCGATCGTATCGCCGGCCAGGACGTTGTCGTAGTTCTCGAACGCCATGCCGCACTCGTAGCCCTCCTTGACCTCGCGGACCTCGTCCTTGAACCGCTTCAGGGTCTTCAAGCTTCCTTCATGAATGACCACGTGGTCGCGCAACAATCGCACCTTGGCGCCCCGCTTGACCAAGCCTTCCGTCACCATGCAGCCCGCGACTTTGCCGACTTTGGTGATGTTGAAGACCTCACGGATCTGCGCATTGCCGAGGAAGCGTTCGCGCAGGATGGGCGCCAGCATGCCCTTGAGAGCGGCCGTGATGTCGTCGATGACGTTATAGATGATCGAGTAGTAGCGGATATCCACGCCATCGCGCCGCGCCATCTCGCGTGCTTGCGGATTGGCGCGCACATTGAAGCCGATGATCATCGCGTTCGATGCCCGCGCCAGCGTGATATCGGATTCGTTGATACCGCCGACGGCGGCGTGGAGGACGCGGACCGCGACCTCCTCCCCGCTGAGCTTGGTCAGGCTGCCGGTGATGGCCTCGAGCGATCCCTGCACGTCGGACTTGACGAGGATTGCCAGTTCCTTGCTCTCGCCGGCTGCAATCTTGGAGAACATCTGCTCGACGGAGCTGCGCGCGGAGATCTTGGCCTGCGCTTCGCGCTGCTTCTGATGCCGGAACTCCGTTATCTGACGAGCGCGGTTCTCGTTTTCGACGACGACGAATTGCTCGCCGGGGAGCGGCGCGCCCTGGAGACCCAGCACCTCGATGGGCGACGACGGTCCCGCCTCGTTCACGCTCTCGCCGCGATCGGTGACGAGCGCGCGCACGCGGCCCCACTCGGTGCCCGCGACAAAAGTATCGCCGACGCGGATTGTGCCGCGCTGCACCAGCAGCGTCGCGACGGCGCCGCGGCCGCGCTCCAAGCGGGCCTCGATCACGGTGCCGGTTCCGGGGCGGTCGGGATTGGCTTTCAGCTCCAGGATCTCCGACTGCAGCAGGATGGCCTCTTCCAGCTTGTCGAGGTTCGTCTTTTCCTTGGCGGAGACTTCGACGGTCTGCACTTCGCCGCCGAGTTCTTCCGGCACAAGCCCGTGCTGTAGCAGTTCCTGACGGACGCGCTCGGGCTTGGCATCGGGCTTGTCGATCTTGTTGACCGCGACGATGATCGGCACCTGCGCCGCCTTGGCGTGGTGAATGGCCTCGACCGTCTGCTGCATGATGCCGTCATCGGCGGCTACGACGAGGATGACGATGTCCGTCACATTGGCGCCGCGCGCGCGCATCTCCGTGAAGGCCGCATGGCCGGGCGTATCGATGAAGGTGATGCGCTGACCGGAGGGGCGCACGACCTGATAGGCGCCGATATGCTGTGTGATACCACCGGCCTCGTGCGCGGCAATATCGGTCTGCCGGAGGGCGTCGAGCAGCGACGTTTTGCCGTGATCGACGTGGCCCATGACGGTCACGATCGGCGCGCGCGGCTTGAGCGTCGCCGGATCGTCATCCTGCGCATCGAGACCGATCTCGATATCGGCCGCGGATACGCGGCGCACACGATGCCCGAACTCCGTCGCGATGAGATCCGCCGTATCGGCATCGAGCGGCTGATTGATCGTCGCCATCACGCCCATCTTCATGAGCGACTTGATGACGTCGCCGCCGCGCTCGGCCATGCGGTTGGCCAATTCCTGGACGGTGATCGTCTCGGGGATAACGACGTCGCGAATCACCTTCTGGCCCTCGGTGCGCAAAGCCTGCGCTCGCTGCTTCTCTTTCTCGCGCGCGCGCCGGACGGACGCCAAGCTGCGAATCCGCTCTTCGTTGGTGTCGTCGAGCGCTTGCACGATGGTCATCTTGCCGGCGCGGCGACGCGGCTCCCCGCGCCGAACGGCCGCTACCGGCTTGGCCGGTGAGAGTTTGCCGCCTGGCCGCTTCGCGCGCGCCGGACCATCCTCATCGTCCTCGGTAACCGCCATTTCCTCGACGGTTTTCGCAGTCGCCTTGCCCGGTCTTGCCGGCGCCGTCGTCGCAGGCGTGGCCACGGAAGATGCTGCTTCGGCCGCCGCCCCCTTGCCATCGGCTGGCGCAGTCTCAGCCGGCATGCCGCTATCGGCTTCGACCTTCGCGCGGTCCGCTTCCTGTTGGCGTCGCGCCTCTTCTTCTGCGGCCTGGCGAAGGGATTCCTCCTCCGCCTGCCGGCGCAGCTCGGCGTCCAGTGCCTTTCGGAGTTCCTCGTGGCGCTGTGCGTCCTCGAGCGCGCGCAATCTCGCGGCACGTTCCCCGGCCGTCAGATGATGCAGCGCCAACCGCTCGTCCGCGCTGGCGTCCTCATGCGCCACCACCTCGCTGATTCCAAGCGCGTCCGCAGTCACTTCGGTCATCCGTCCGCCGGCGCCGGGAGCGAAGGTGCGCTTGCGTTTGACCTCGACGGAAACGGTCTTCGAGCGGCCATGCGGGAAGCTCTGCCGCACCTGACCGGCGTCGACGGTTTTCTTCAGCTCAAGACGCCCGGGCCGCGACAGCTTCAGGGACTTCTTGGACTCTTCTTCGCTAGCGCTCGTCATTAGCCTTCCGATCGTTCAGCTGATCTTGTCAGCACGCAAGCCCGCCAGCCGGGCAGATTCAATATTCAGTCGCTCCGCGAGGCGTCCCGGCACCAACGCCGCATGCACGACATTCTCGCGTCCGAGGGCAGCGGACAGCTCAGCCCCGGTGAACAGCGCCAGAATCGGCAGCTCGCCCGCCAACGCCTTCAGTTTGCCGCGCCCGTCCGCCGCACCATCGGCAGCAGCAAGCACGATACCGACGCGTCCATTGCGCAAGGCGTCTCTCACCTTCTCGAAGCCGCAGATGGCTTGCCCGGCGCGTCGAGCGAGACCGACGAGATCAAGGCAACGCTGCGACATCAGGGCGACGATCCGATCAATCAGATCGGCCGGCACATCGACCGACCGGCGCGCGGCCTTGGCGAACAGATTCTTGGCAACGGCGTTTGCCAGGACCGACCGCTCGGCCTTCACCCACAGCCCGCGCCCCGGCAGCTTGCCGGCAATATCGGGAACCGCGTCCCCCGCCGGCCCGACGACGAATCGGATCAGCGACTCCTTCGGCAGAACCTCGCGCGTGACGATGCAGCGCCGGAGCGGCCCCGTCATCGGAGCATCCGCCACATCCTCGGCCGTGCCAAGAGGCGCCGCCGCGCCCGTTGTGTCGAACCCCGCCATGTCGGTCAGCACCACGATTCGCCCGCCTGCGCTCAATCGGCGGCCTTCTGGCCGACGGGCGATCCCGCGTCGTCGGTGAACCAATGGGCCCGCGCCGCCATGATGATGGAGCTGGCATCCGCACTGCTGAGACCAGTACCGCGCAGGACGCCGTCCTGAGGATCGACCAGCTCATCGCTCGACAGGTCCGCCAAATCGTCGAGCGTCTTGATGCCGTTTTCTCCGAGCGTCACCAGCATCGCCGGCGTCAGGCCCTCGATCGTGGCAAGTGCGTCGTCGACTCCAAGCTCGCGCCGACGGGCGGAGAGTTTCTCGTTCTGCTCCTGCAGGAAGACCCGCGCGCGCTCACGCAATTCGCGCGCCACGTCCTCGTCGAAGCCTTCGATGCCGGCCAGTTCCTCGACCGGGACGAAGGCCACCTCTTCGATGTTGGTAAAGCCCTCCGTCACCAGCAGATGAGCGATGACGTCGTCTACATCGAGGGCATCGATGAACATTTTGGAGCGCGTGCGCATCTCCTCGGTGCGGCGCTCGGACTCCTCGTCTTCCGTCATGATGTCGATGTTCCAGCCGGTCAACATGGAGGCGAGTCTGACATTCTGGCCCCGCCGTCCGATTGCCAGACTGAGCTGGCTCTCCGGCACGACGACTTCGATGCGGCGGTTTTCCTCGTCGAGCACGACCTTTGACACTTCGGCGGGCGCTAGCGCGTTGACCACGAACGTGGCGGGATCGTTGGACCAGGGAATGATGTCGATCTTTTCGCCCTGCAGTTCGCCGACGACGGCCTGCACGCGGCTGCCGCGCATGCCGACGCAGGCACCGACCGGATCGATGCCGCTGTCGTTGGAAATCACCGCGATCTTGGCGCGGCTGCCGGGATCGCGGGCGACGGCCTTGATCTCGATGATGCCGTCGTAGATTTCCGGCACTTCCTGCGCGAACAGCTTGGCCATGAAATCGGGATGGGTGCGCGACAGGAAGATTTGGGGTCCGCGCGCCTCCTCGCGGACATCATAGATGAGGGCGCGCACGCGGTCGCCGTTGCGAAACGTCTCACGCGGCAGCAACTCGTCGCGGCGGAGCATCGCCTCCGCGCGGCCCAGGTCGACCGTGACGTTGCCGAACTCGACCCGCTTGACCAGGCCGTTGACGATCTCGCCCTTGCGACTCTTGTATTCGTCGAACTGGCGCTTGCGCTCGGCCACGCGCCCCGTTTGCACGATGACCAGCGTAGCGGTCTGCGCCGCGATGCGGCCGAAATCGATCGGCGGCAGCTCGTCGATGATGAACTCGCCCTGCTCGATCTCCGGACTGATTCGCTGCCCCTGCGCCAGCGTCAATTGCGTCGCTTCGTTCTCGACCGTCTCGACGATCTCGCGGAACCGCATCAACCGGATCTCGCCGGTCTTGCGATCGATCTTGGCGCGAATGTCGTGCTCGTGGCCGTATTTCGAGCGGCCGGCTTTCTGGATCGCCTGCTCCATCGCTTCCAGGACTTCGTCGCGCTCGATGCCCTTCTCGCGGGCAACGGCATCTGCCACCTGGAGCAGCTCGAGCCTGGGAACGGCAATCGTCGTATCCATCGGTACCTCTTTGTGCATCATCAATGCGCCGGATTGGCCGTCGTAGCGATGAGCTCATCGGTCAGGACGAGCTTCGCCCGTTGCACTTCGGCCAATGGCAGCGCCAACTCCCCTTCAGCCGTCGCGATCCGGACACGCTCGCCTTCGATCCCAAGCAGCCGCCCGGTGAACCGCTTCCGTCCGTCCAGCGGAATTCGCGTTTCGAGCTTGGCCTCGAAACCCGCAAAACGGACAAAGTGCTCGGGGCGCGTCAGCGGGCGATCGATGCCCGGCGAACTCACCTCGAGCGTATAGGACCCGGCAATCACGTCCTCGACATCGAGGAGCGCCGACACGGTCCGGCTCACGTCGGCGCAGTCGTCGACCGAGATCGCGCGCCGGTCGGTCCGTTCGATCATGATCTGCAAGACCGGGCTGTACTGCCCCGTGAATTGCACACGCACGACCTCGAACCCCGTCGCCGCGAGCGACGGGGCGACCAACCGCTCGACGGCCGCCGCCCTATCCAAGCCCATACGTCCTCTACTCGTACGCTGGCCCCAGAACCTGTCCGGGGTTAACAAAAAAGGCGGGCTGTTGGCCCACCTTGTTTTTATGGTCCCATCATCCGACGGGACTAACGATTGTGCCGCCAATATAGGTCGCGGCCGGCGAATCGCAAGGATTTTCTGGACTTCCCGAGCCGCGGTTGGCGTTGAAAGCAGAGGAATACAGGCGGGCGCCCGGCCAGCACTGCCTTGCGTTGGTAGCGCGTCTCGACCCAGTCTTCCGGCGGATTGCGCCAGTCTCCGGGCCCGCCGGCGGCCCAGCGAAAGTCCGGATGGTCAATCAGGTGCTGGAGGGTCCAGCGGACATATCCGACGTCATCCGTGGCTACCCGAAATTCGGCGCCGTCGGCAAGAATGTGGGCCATTGCCGCGATATTGGCGGGACCGATGAACCGCCGCTTGGCGTGGCGCGTCTTCGGCCAGGGATCCGGGAATAGGAGAAAGGCGCGATCGATCGAGGCCTCCGGCAGAGCCATCAACAACAGACGGGCGTCATCATCGAAGATGCGGACGTTGGCAAGCTCCAGCCGCTCGACCTGCCCGACCAGCGCGGCCACACCGTTGACAAAGACCTCGCAGCCAATGAATCCGATCTCGGGATGCCGTCGGGCTTGCTCTGCCAGGTGCTCGCCGCTGCCGAAGCCGACCTCGAGCCATAACTGCGACGGCGGCTGCGGGAACAACCCGGAGAGATCGAGGGCAACACCCGAGGGCGGGAGAGCTACGCGCAGCCGCGGCAGCAGCTCCGCGATCAGGTCCAGGCGGTGGGGCCTCAGTCGCCGGCCGCGGCGCCGGCCATGCCAATCGACCCGGCTGCATACCGGGGCATCGGTCATTGACCGTCCCGGTCCGCCACCAGGCTCAATTCAGGGCCGCGCGCAAGCGATCGACCAGATCGAGGCGTTCCCAGGAGAAGCCGCCATCGGCATCGACGGGGCGCCCGAAATGC
>JBGPEQ010000095.1:0-9917 GCA_041482855.1 Dongiaceae bacterium
ATTCGATGGCGTCGCCCTCGACGAAGCCCTCGGTGAGGAGCGCGAACTCGTGGGTGCAGAGATTGCCGATGGCATAGATCATGCCGTCGGTCAGATAGAGCCCGATCAGCTTGTCGCCGACCTCCACCGCCAGCGGGCTGGTGGGCGTCAGCTTGGAGCGGCTGGCGACGCGATGCCACGTCACGGATTCGTTGCTCATGGGCGGGCGGGTCCCTTTCGTTTCGTCACTACAGAAACGATGGTCGCCGGTCCCGTCAAGGGAGAGCGGGTCGCGCCCGGGCGCTAGTCGGTCTTGACGATTTCCGCGGAGACCTCGGGGAGGGCGAGGATTTCGATCCCAGCATCGGGCGCAGTGATCCTGCCGAACACGGCCGCGACCGCCGATTTGGCCAGGGTGGGTCCGTACTTCTCGCGCACCGCCGCCATCTCCATGCGCTTGTCCGCCAGCAGCAGGGCGGCGGTGGCGCGCAGGATCAGCCGGGCTTTGCGCGCCGCGGCGGCATCGCCCTCGGGCTGGCTCTCGGCTGCCCTCAGGTAATCCCGGGCCGCCAGGCCCCAATTGCTGTCGCGCCAGTAGAGATCGGCGCGCGCGCGGGCGTCGTCGCCGGCAGCATCGCCGGCGGCATCGCCGCCGAGAGCGGCGAGGGCCGCCATCTGGTCGCCGGACCGCGCCAGCGCCTTCGCTCGTGCGTCGGCGCGGTGGGTCTGGGTGGCGGCCGGCAGTCCGTCGGCATAGGTGGCATCGAGCGCCTTGATAGCGTCGGCGTCATCGCCGGCGGCGAGCCGCAGGTCCGCCAGCTTGGCGCCGATCTCCGCACGCTCCGCGGCGGGGGCATTTTGCATCGCCTCGTCGTAGAGCCGCGTCGCCGGCTCGATCAGGTCGAGGCCGGCCAGGCGATCGGCGAGGCCGCGGGTGATGGCGGCGGCATCGGCGCCGTCCGGCATCAATTCGGGATGCCCGTCATGCAGGGCGACCGCCTCGATGGGATCCAGGGGCTCCGTTGCGGTGCCGAGCATCAGGTTGCGGAACAGCTCGCGGGCGTCCGCGCTCATGCGCCCCACGCGGGGGTCGTCAGGGAAGCGCTGCTTCGCCGCTGCGATGGCGTCGAAGGCGTCGTCGTAGCGCTTCTGTTCGATGAGCAGCGCCGTCAGCTGCTCGAGGATGTCGAGCTGCAGCCTGTCGCCCTCCCAGCTGTAGTAGAGCTGCTCGAGGGCGTCGAGCGCGGCTTCATTGGTCAGCTTGCCATCCCCGCGGTCGAGCCCGATCAGGGCCAGTCGGGCGATGGTCTGCGCCTTCAGCGCGGGCGATTGCGCGGCCGCCAGCAGGTACGGCCGGGCCGCATCGGGTTTCTCTTCCTTCGCCAGCAGCAGGCCGGTGAGGGCCTCCAGCATGGCGGCCTCGTCCTGCTCGGGATGGCTGTCGGCGACGATGGTTTGATAGCTCTGGGCGGCGTCGAGCGCATGGGAGTCGATGGCGGCCTGCATGGCCAGCAACCCGAGAAAGCTGCGCACGGTCGGCGGATAGGCGTCGAGTGCGGGCTTGCCGATTTCAAACGCGCGCAACGCCTCGTCGGCATGGCCGGAGAGTGCGGCCGCGGCGCCCTGCCAAAGCTTGGCTTCCGGTTTGTCGCGCAGGGCCGGTGTTGCAAAGACGCCGGCCGATGAGCCGGGCCTGCCGGCCAATAGCTGGGCCGCATCGTTGAGAAGCACTGCGTCGTACCGAGCGGCGAGCTTCGGGTAGCGAGTCTTCAGGTCGGCCAGAGTGGACAGCGCCTCATCGGCGTGGCGCCACGCGAACAGGAAGCGCGCCAACTTGAGCAGGCTATCGGCCTTCATGGGGTCGGCGGCGATCAGCTCTACGAGCTTGGTCCGCGCCGCCGAAAAGGAATTGCCGCCACGCCATGCCGCCGGGTTCAGAAGCGGATTGGGAATCGGTCCGACCGGTTTTGCCGTTGCGACGGCCGCATCTTGCGCGGGTGCCGTGGCAGCGGGTTCGGCAGAGGCAGTCGAAGCAGCTGCGGGTTGTGCCGTCGTCGCGGCGAGCGGTGACGGCGCGGGGGAAATGGCGTCGTCTTTTGTCCTGGCGGCAGAGCGGCCCGAGGCCGCCGCATCCTCTGGCGAAGATGCGGCGGTATCGCTCGGGGAGTATGAAGCCTGTTCCTGCTTATTCTTCTTTGCGGTCTTCTTAGAAATCGCCTGCTGGGCCGAAGGGGGTTCGGCCGTGTCGTCAAGAATATCGACGACGATCTTGAAATCGGATTCCGTCAGTTTGTAGCCGTGCGCACCCCGTAATTTGATGCGCAGGGCGGGACGGTCGGCCACCGGTTCGATGCTGGCGACGCGCGACAGCTTGTCGACGCCGGCCTTGCTCAAATCGAAGTCCGCCGGCTTGTCGAACAAAACAATGAGCTGCCCGGTCTCGGGCTGCTCGATCTTCACGCCGACCGGGCCGGTCCAATCGAAGACGATCCGGCTGCGATCGCCGTGTTCGCCGGTCCTTACGCCGACGCGGGAGGCTTCCGCCGCCGTCGCGTCGACCGCGAGGATGGCCAGGAGCAGCGCCAGGAGCCAAGTGATCAGTCTCAAGTCGTTGTTCCACGAGCCAGCGATCCGGGAAGCGCGGCCGCACCGGTATTCCTGCGCGGTCGGGCTGCAAGCTAGCCGCCCGACCTTACGCCAACCTTATCGCTTTTCTGGCGGTTGCCCGCCGTTTCTGCCCGCCTGGATTTCGAACAGATCGGCTTAACCTGCCCTGCTTATCGTCGCAGCATCCGGATTGGTCGAAAGGGCGGCTATTGCCATGGAGAACTCGGGCTATCTCGCGCTGGCGCGCCAAGTGGCGCTCGATCGCGCGCTCGACATTACCGCCAACAACCTCGCCAATCTGCGCACCTCCGGCTACAAAGCTGAGAAGCTGCTGTTCGAACAGTACGTGCAGCGCGCGACCTCGCCGGTGACGCCGCCGAATGAGATGTCGTCGGTCGTGCAGGTCGGCACCTTCACCGACTACCGCCCCGGCGCCTTCGAGCAGACCGGCAATCAGCTGGATTTTGCGATCCAGGGCGATGGCTTCTTCGCCGTCCAGGATCCGGCCGGCGCCCGCTATACCCGGGCCGGCAACTTCCGCCTCGACGACACCGGCCAGGTCGTGACCCAGGACGGCTTGCCCGTGCTCGACGCCGGCGGCTCGACGATCCAGCTGCCGCCGGATGCCCGGCAGATCGTCGTCAGCGGCGACGGCAAGATCGCGGCCGACGGCAACGTGGTCGGCCAGATCGGCGTCATGCAGTTCGCCGATCCGCAGAGCCTCGTGCGCGAGGGCAACGGTCTCTACAGCAGCAGCGCCCAGCCGGCGCAGGCCACCGACGCCACGTTGGTGCAGGGCATGATCGAGGGCGCCAACGTCCAGCCGGTGCTGGAGATCACGCACATGATGGACATCCTGCGCGAATTCCAGGCGGCGCAGCAGATGGTGGACAGCCAGCACGAGCTGGCCATGAACGCCATCAACAAGATCGCCAAGGTTTAACGGACAAGCAAGGAATCGCAGCGATGCGGGCTCTCAGTATCGGCGCTACCGGCATGATGGCTCAGCAGCTGAATGTCGAGACCATCTCGAACAACATCGCCAACATGAGCACGACCGGCTACAAGCGCGAGCGGGCGGAGTTCCAGGACCTGCTCTATCAGCAGGAGCGCCGCGTCGGCTCGCCGACCTCGGATAGCGGCACCGAGCTGCCGTCCGGCGTGCAACTCGGCCTCGGCGTCAAGACCGCCGCCATCTCGCGCGACAACGAGCAGGGGCCGCTGCAGAAGACCGACAACAAGCTCGATGTCGCCATGCAGGGGCCGGGCTACTTCACGGTCCAGCTGCCGAGCGGAGATACCGCCTACTCGCGCGCCGGCTTTTTCCAGTTGTCCTCGGACGGCACCATCGTCACCTCCGACGGCTTCCCCGTGCAGCCCAACATCGTCGTTCCGGCCAACGCGATCGACGTCGTCATCAGCTCCGCCGGCGAGGTGTTCGCCTATTTCGACGGCCAGGTGGCGCCGCAGAATCTGGGCCAGCTCGAGCTGGCGACCTTCGTCAACACCAACGGCCTCGAATCCATCGGCAGCAGCCTGCTGAAGGAGACCACGGCCTCCGGCGCCGCCACCGTCGGCGTCGCCGGCTCGCCCGGCTTCGGCACCATGCTGCAGGGCTACCTCGAAGGCTCCAACGTGAACGTCGTCTCCGAGATCACCAACCTGATCCAGGCCCAGCGCGCCTACGAGATGAACTCGAAGTCGATCGAGACCGCCGACCAGATGCTGCAGACGATTACGCAGTTGCGGTAAGCGAAGACCCAGTCCGGAATAGGCTCTGATGAACTTCCTGATCGCACTCATTCGTAGTCACCACCGCGAAAGCGGGGGTCCAGGGCAAGCGACCAAGCGGTCGCCCTGGATGCCCGCTTTCGCGGGCATGACACTGAAGGTTGGGCTTGTACTGACAATGATCGTCGGTCTGTCGTCGGCTGCCTCCGCCAGTGCGCTCGACGACAAACTGCAATCTGCCCTGCGCGGGGCCTATGCGCTGCCGGGCGCGGAACTCACATTGAGCGTGCAGCTCGATGCGTCCGTCCCGCCGGAGCTGCAGCCTTTCGCCGACAACGCCCGCTTCGTCAACCTGATGCTGGACAAGACCTCCGGCCGCTTCTCCGTCATCGCGCTGCTGCCGAGCGGAGCGCCGGCGGCGCAGCTGCCGCTGAGCGGTCAAGTGACGGCCATGGCCGAAGTGCCGGTCCTGCGCGACATGGTCACGCGCGGCCAGCTGGTCGGCCAGGATCTGGTCGACTATGTGCTGGTGCCGGCCAACCGGCTGGCAGGCGGCTTCGTCGTCGACGTCGCCGATCTCGTCGGCCAGGCCGCCCGCCGCACCCTGCATCCGGGCCGGCCGATCCGGCGCGCCGATCTGATGCCGCCGATCGTGGTGGCGAAGAACAAGCTCGTCAGCATGGTCTACGAGGTCGGCGCGCTCCGCCTCACCGCCCGCGGCCGCACGCTGACCGACGGTGGCGCCGGCGCCGTCATCAAGGTCCTGAACATCGACAGCAACCGCACGGTCGACGCCCTCGTCATCGACGACAACACGGTCGCGGTCGTCCGCTCGCAACAGCCATAAACTCTCGACAAGAGGTCATCATGCGCATCCCATCGGTTCTCGTCCTCGGCGGCATCGCCCTCGCGCTCAGCGGTTGCATAGGCGACCGGCTCGATCACTTGGGCAAGCCACCCTCGATGTCGCCGATGGAGAATCCGCAAGAGGATCCGAACTATCACTCGGTGAGCCTGCCCATGCCGGTGCAGCCGCCGGCGCAGCCGCAGACCGCCTCGCTCTGGCAGTCGGGCGCGCGCGCCTTCTTCAAGGACCAGCGCGCCTCCAAGGTTGGCGACATCATGACCGTCGTCATCAACATAGACGATAGCGGGAAGATCGATAACGAGACCACGCGCTCGCGGAATAATTCCGAGACGGCCGGTATGCCTCATCTTCTCGGCTTCGAGACGGCGGCTGCTCAGATCCTCCCCGAAGGCTACAACCCGAACAAATTGGTCGACCTCAGCAGCACCAGCGGCAGCGCCGGCGCTGGCAGCGTCAACCGGAAAGAGAAGATCGCGCTTCAGGTCGCCGCCATCATCGTGGACCAGCTGCCCAACGGCAATTTCGTCATCGCCGGCAAGCAGGAGGTGCGCGTCAACTACGAGCTGCGTGAGCTGCTCGTCCAAGGTATCATCCGGCCAGAGGACGTGTCGCCGGCCAACAGCATCTCCTACAATCAAATCGCCGAGGCCCGCATCTCCTATGGCGGCCGCGGGCAGATCACCGATGTCCAGCAGCCGCGCTACGGCCAGCAGGTCTTCGACATGGTTTGGCCGTTCTGACGGAGCGACGCGGGCGGGCCCATGAAGAAGCTCATCTTCATCCTGCTCCCGCTGCTGCTATTGCTCGGCGGCGGCGGGGCCGCCGCGTGGTACTTCTTCCTGAAGGCGCCGGCCGAGGGCGACAAGACGGCCGCGGCTGCTGCAGGCGAACACAAGTCCGAAGCGACGGCCGTATTCGTCGATGTCGGCGAGATCATCGTCCCCGTCTACGGCCGCGACGGCAAGGACAAGCTCATGGTCGTGCGCTTCGAGCTGGAGATCGGCGACGTCATGCCGGTCGACGAAGTGCGCTACCTGCTGCCGCGCCTGCGCGACGCCTATATCGGCACGCTCTCCACCCTGGCCGGCCGCGGCGAGCTGGTCGAGGAGAGCCGGCGCAACGCCACCATCAAGCATGCCCTCAAACTCGCCAGCGACCGCGTGCTCGGCCCCGATGTCATCGCGGACGTCCTCATCCAGCGCGCGTGGCAGCAGCCGATGTGAACGGGCGGCCTTAAAAAAAAGAGGACGCTTCCCTTTTTAGAAATGGGGACGCTTCCCTTTTTGTCGCTGCCTCGCTAAGCTTCCCGGATGCCCCGCGTCGCCCGCGCCGTCTTCGCCGGCCTTCCGCACCACGTCACCCAGCGCGGCAACCGCCGCGAGGACGTGTTCTTCTCCGACGACGACCGCCGGGCGTATCTGGAGTGGCTCAAGGCCTATTGCGACGAGCATGCGGTGGCGATCCTGGCCTACTGCCTCATGACCAATCACGTCCACCTGGTCGCGGTGCCCGCGAGCGACGACGGCCTGCAGCGCGCCCTCAAGCCGCTGCATATGCGTTATGCCCAGCGGATCAATCGCAATCGCGGCTGGCACGGGCACCTCTGGCAGGGCCGGTTCTTCTCCGCGCCCCTGGACGAGGCCTATCTGTGGGCCGCCCTGCGCTATGTCGAGCGCAACCCCGTGCGCGCCCGCCTGGTCCGCCGGGCGGAGAACTACGCGTGGTCGAGTGCTGCCGCCCACTGCGGACGGCGCCCTGACCCCGTACTGACGCGCGCGCGCGCGTGGCGCGAGCGGCTGGCGGCTGTCGATGACTGGTCGACCTGGCTGGCGCAAGGCGACGAAACCGAGGAGTTGAACCTGCTGCGCCGCAACGTCGACAAGGGCCTGCCTTGCGGGTCGGAAGCGTTCATCGACAAGCTCGAGGCCCTGGCCGATCGCCCCTTGCGCTTCCGCCCGATCGGCCGCCCGCGAACGCGCGAGGATGCGGAGGAATAAAGGGTAGCGTCCCCTTTTTTGGGGCACATCCGGGGGGCACATCCGGGGGCACATCCTGACCGGTGATACTCGCAATCCCTCCCCGCCGCTATGCCCCGTTTAACCCTTACGGCCGCCCGCCTTCTCCTCAACAATGATGCGCGCGATTTCGTCCGCCAGCTTGTCAAAACCGATGGACGTTTGGCGCGCAAGGATATCGGCAAGCATTGCGGAACGCGCGCGTACTTCGCGATCTGTGACACCGTGCCAAACCGGCAAAATGATGCGCGACCTCCCGGCTCCGCCATGACGGGAAAGAAGAGTGTTCATTTCCGTGCTAGCCCATCCGGTGTTCTCCAGATATTCGGGCGTCACGATCAGGATTCCGTGCCGTGCCTTGGTCAATCCCTTGTCTATCGTTCCCGCCAAGCCATCGCCCATGGTGAGCGTCACCTTGGCAAACCACACCTTCACCAAGCGGCGTCCTAGTTCCTTGTAGAGCGGTTCGGCGATCTCCGTTTCATTCCTAAAATCGTAGCTGATGAAAGCATCTGGATAGCGTGTCCCCCATTCGGCATTCCATCTGTCGTCGTCGAATATTTCCACCTTGTAGCCTCGCAGCCTAAAGCCGTTCTTAATTTCGCTACGCGGTACCGCCAGCTTGTGCGTGAAAATGAAGATGGATTTCGTGTAGTCGATCGTGTCTAAGCCGTCGGCACTGTCATCATGTAGGCCTTGCCACTCGATCTTGACCTCTCGGCGCAGTTTGGTGACCGTCTCCTTTACGTGTTCGGGCAAGCCCTTCCATTCTTCGCCCAAGGTCGGCAACAACACGGCCGCGTGGCCGTAATTCTCCTTCACGTTGGCGACAATCACGATCTTTCCACGTTGCTGTGCGACAACGCTGCCCTTCACGATCGTCTCGACGTTGAATTCCTGATCCAGCTTCATGTATGGGCCGGAAAAGTGGTCATTCATTCTCTGTTGCAGCACGTCTAGCGGGTCCAATGATTTCCTCACACAGATGTTGCACGTTGCCTACTATCGCATAGCCGATCGCACCGTGTCTCCAAGTGGCTTGGGGGTGGTCCTTATCTTCCCTCCGCCGTGTTCAAAATTTCGCCCGGTAACGAACTTGTGATAGGAGCCGCTTTTCTAGAGCTGTTTTCAAGGCCAACCAAAGGCTTGTGCGATTCAGAGTCCCCGACTCTACAAGCGCGGAATATCTCCCTACATTTACCGAATCTGTCTATTGACTTGCCACGCAAGGCAGCGCACATCCCCGGCACGGACGCCAACATCGAAGACAAGAGCCTTGACCAGACGCCGACCGAAGGAAGGTGGGATAGCCTGCGCAACTCCATCCGGCAGCCGAACCTGGAAGAATGCGCGCGCAAGATCAACGCGGAGTACGAGCTTGCAAAAAATGGTATGCAGAAGTGCCAAATTCGCCCGATCTCCTCATCGAAGCGCTTGAACTCAAAGCGTCGATTCTCGAGTATTAGGGGTCAGTGTACGTTTCTGGCTGCAGCGAAAGAGTGCATGACGCCATGGATGTGTTTGACGTGGGTGAGCATACGGGCCACTTCGACTATGTGTGGCCACGATTCGAGAGCGCGTTTGAGGCATTGGTTCATTCAGTTGAAGAAGCTATTCCCGGAGTCTATGTGGACGGCCGCGCATATAAGATGGTCGGAAGTCGATTCCAACTCTCCATCTTTTTCTCTAAGGAGCCGTTTTCCGCCAAGTTGGTTGACGGGGGGGAAGTTGGCATGGTTGCCACTTGCGGCACTGTCCTTGTGCTAAACAAGCAAGCCAATAGCGCTACTGGGGGAGATAGAACCACTTGCACGATGTATATCGTCGAAGACACAGAAAAAGCGCGTGCAGGACGCATGCTGAAGGAAGGCCCAAGCACGGAGTTCAGCCTTGATAGCGATGTGCGAATACTCGCTTTGCTGGATCAGTGGAGCAATGCAACCGTAAAATTCATTAGGGATAATGACAAACTCATCATACGAGAATTAAATAAAGAGCAGGTTATCGAGCAACTGAAAGCGAAGATTCGGGGTCGGAGTGGCTTTCCGCGCTAAGCCGCCGCCGGCACCCGCTTCGGCAGCGCTGCCTAATTACGGTGACAGTGCAGTCAATTGACATCGTGCGATTGCGCGTCTAGCTTCGGGCATGGCTCGTCTCGCGCGTCTGGTCGTTC
Source organism: Dongiaceae bacterium (assembly GCA_041482855.1). Lineage (GTDB taxonomy): Bacteria > Pseudomonadota > Alphaproteobacteria > Dongiales > Dongiaceae > JBGPEQ01. Next base: position 9,374 of record JBGPEQ010000095.1, read on the forward strand.
CCGGTCTGCCGCACCATGTGACGCAGCGCGGCAACGGGCGGGCGCGGACCTTCCTGGACGATGATGACTACGCGCTCTATCGCGACCTCCTTGCCGAGCATTGCCGCGCGGCCGAGGTCGAGGCGCAAGGAGATAAACGGGGTCAGAGTGGATATATCTGTTAAACCGTCGTGCGCCGTCCTTTTCGAGGGAGGCGGCGGGAATTACGGTGACACGGGAATTTCGGTGATGAAATTTCGGTGACATGAGATTACGGTGGAGATTACGGTGGGTGGAAATTACGGAAATTACGGTGACAGTGCATTCAATTGACATCGTGCGATTGCACGTCTAGCTTCGGGCATGGCTCGTCTCGCCCGTCTGGTCGTACCCGGTCTGCCGCACCATGTGACGCAGCGCGGCAACGGGCGGGCGCGGGCCTTCCTCGACGATGATGACAACGCGCTCTATCGCGACCTTCTTGCCGAGCATTGCCGCGCGGCCGAGGTCGAGGTATGGGCCTGGTGCCTGATGCCCAATCTTGTGCATCTGATCCTGGTTCCGG
>JBGPEQ010000096.1:0-9899 GCA_041482855.1 Dongiaceae bacterium
CGGGCCGCTGCGATCGATGGCCACGCTGCGCCGGCGGGCATGGCCGCGGCCGACCAGCGTCTCGGCCTCGCGGCCGTGGCCCTCGCTGCTGCCGAACATCAGGCGGATGACCTCCTCCGTCACCTGCGCCTCGTTCATGGCTTTCAGGCGATCCTTCGGCAGCTGGCCGACGAGACGGCCCAGCCGCAGCACGGAGATGCGGTCGCCGAGGGCATAGGCCTCGCGCAATTTGTGGGTGACGAAGACGATGGCGACGCCGCGCTCGGCCAGGCGGCGCATGACCTGCCCCAGCTCCTGCACGCCCGCCGGCGTCAGCATGGAGGTCGGCTCGTCCAGGATCAGCACGCCCTCGTCGCGCCAGAGCGCGCGCATGATCTCGACCTGCTGCTGCTGGCCGAGCGAGAGATTACCGACGGGCACGTCGGGATCGATCGTGACGGCGAGCGTGGCGCTCAGCTCACGAAAGCGCGCGAGCGCCACGGCGCGGTCGAGCCGGCGCCAGCTGGAGCTGCCGAGCATCAGGTTTTCGAGCACGCTCAGGCTGGGGACCACCAGCACGTGCTGGAACACCGTGCCGACGCCGAGCGCCAGGCTCTCGCGCGGCGAGCCGATGCGCACCAGGCGGCCGCGCAGCCGGATCTCGCCGGCGTCGGGCTGGTGGACGCCGGCGAGGATGCCGATCAGCGTCGACTTGCCGGCGCCATTCTCGCCGAGGAGCACGTGGATCTCGCCGGCATGGAAGTCGAGCGAGATGTCGTCGTTGGCGACGACGCCGGGGAACGCCTTGGCGATACCGCGCAAGGAAATGGTGGGTGCGGCACCAGCCTCGAGGGCCACCGGTTGGGTCATGCGTTCGCTGCGCTTTGAGGGGTCATTGAAGACCGAATGAATCGTCTCGCAAGGCCAGTCGAGCGAGTGGGATCGGCGTCGTGCGTCCTTCGACAAGCTCAGGATGAGGAAGAATTCTTATGCCACGAAGATTGTCCCTCATCCTGAGCTTGTCGAAGGACGCACAGCCCGTCATGCCAAGCATCCTCTCCTCAAGCATTACTTCTCGAGGCGACGCGGAGGCGGCCAACCTGGCCGCCCCCGCCTTGCATTGACGATCGCTACTGCGCGGCCGCGGAGACCGAGGTCATCATGGCGCGCACGGCTTGCGCGTCGTAGATCTCAGCAACCTTGATCTTGCCGGCGATGATCTGCTGGCGCAGGTCCTGCAGCGACGCCCAGACGTCGTCCGGGATATGCTTCGTCTTGAGCAATGAGACGGAATCGTCGGCCAGGCTGATCTTGTAGTTGTGGGTGCCGAATTTGTCCGCCTTCAGGTCTTCGATCATGGCGCTGTAGACCGGCACCATGTTCCAGAGCACCGACGACAGCAGGTGGCCCTTGTCGATCGAGGACTTGTCGCCGATGACGTCGATGAACCAGACGTTCTTGCTGGCGGCGGTCTCGACCGCCTCGATCATGCCGAAGCTGGAGCCGTCGCCCTGGCCGAACACCACGTCGGCGCCGGCGGCGATCACCTGCTCGGTCACGCGCCGCCCGCCGGCGGCATCGGAATAGGCGGCCGGGCCGATAACGGCGTAGACGATCTTCGTGCCGGCCTTTTCTTCCTTCACGCCCTGGGCGAAGGCGGCCGACTGCGAGTTCCAGGACGGCGGCTCGCCGGACACGACGATGCCGACGCTGCCGGTCTTGGATGTCTTGGCCGCGAGACGGCCGGCGAGATAGGCGCCTTCATGGCCGCTCAACGTGTAATCGGTGATGAGGCCAGGCTTCAGGCCGGTCGGGTTGTCGACGATCGCGACCGGTACGTGCTTCTCGGCGGCGATCTCCGGCGCCGCCGTATTGTAGCCGCTGGCATGGGCGATGATCAGGCTGGCGCCGTCGTCCGCCAGCTCGCGCAGGGTCGGGCGCACGTCGCCATAGCCGAGCCCTTCCGCCGGCATGAACTCGAGGCCGTACTTCTCGGCCACCGCCTTGGCGGCGTCGACGCCCTGCTGGTTCCAGCCGTAGTCGGTGCCCTGCTCCGGCACCATGATGGCGAGCTTCTTGACCTCAGCGGCCTGCGCGCCGGCGGCCACCGTGATGGCGAGCGCGAGCGTGCCGGCCGCTTGCAGCAGATACCCCGATAGTCTCGTCCTAGTCATGATAGGTCTCCCTTCCTCTTGGTTCCTGATTGTGCTGGTTGCATCGTGTTCTACGCCACTTTCGGATTGTGCAGATTCTCCGATCTGCATGACGATCGTGCGTCCTTCGACAAGCTCAGGATGAGGGGCAACCTTGGTGGCACGAAGAAAGTACCTCATCCTGAGCTTGTCGAAGGACGCACGTTGCTCATCCCCGCCTAACTGTCGAGCGCTTTGCGGACGGCCACGAGCTTGCGCGCCCGCTCCTGGCGCAGTTGCGCGATCTTCTCCGGCGTATAGCTGAAGACGCCGCCGCCGGTCTTCATGCCGAGTTTGCCAGATGCGGTGCGCGAGGTCACGTAGCTCGCGACGTCGCCGCGGTTGCAAAGGTCTTTATTCAGGTAGCTGCCGACGGCCTGGTAGATGTCGAGCCCGGCCATGTCGAGCAGCGCCATCGGGCCGACGACGGCGAGCTTGTAGCCGATGCCCCAGGACACGCAGGTGTCCAGGCCCTCGGCGTCGATCACGCCCTGCTCGACCAACTCCACGCCCTCGCGCAGGAGGGCGTAGAGGATGCGGTTCTCGACGAAGCCCGGGACGTCCTTCTTGACGACGACCGGCAGCAGGCCGAGCCCCTTGATGGCATCGCACATCCAGGCGACCGTTTCCTTCGCGGTCTCGTCGCCGGCGATCACCTCGATCACGGGAATGACATGGGGCGGGTTCGACCAGTGCATGCCGACCACGCGGCCGGGCGCCGAATTGCCGGACTGCAGCTTGGTGATGGGAATGCCCGAGGTGTTGGAGGCGATGATGCACTTCTTGCCGACGAGCTTGTCGATCTGCTGGAACACCTGGGCCTTGATGTCCAGCTTCTCCGGGACGGACTCGATGACGACGTCGGCGCCTTCGAGGGCCTGGGCGAGGTCGTCGCACATCTTGATCTCCGCGCCGCCGCTGCGGTCGGGCATGCCGAGACTGGTCAGCACGCCCGTCGCCGCGCGGATGCCCTCCGCCGCACGCTGACGCTGCTCGGCCATCGTATCGAAGGCCGTCACCGTCATGCCGCCGCGGGCGAGCGTCGCCGCGATCCCCGGCCCCATCGTTCCCATGCCAACCACTGCTGCTTTCGTCATGTCATCCCTCGCACTGACTTTGAATCAATTCGAATCAACTCCCGTGGCGGCGGCTCAGCCGACGGCCTTCTGGAATGCCGGGCGCGCCGCCACCTGGCCGCGCCATGCCTTGAGGCGATCGAGCGCCGGCAACTGGACGGGAAAGTCCAGGCAGCGGTGCACGATCGGACCGAGGCAGATATCCGCAAGCGTGATGGCGCCGCCGGCGATCCAGCCGCCGGTCGTCAGGGCGCCATCCAGAATCTTCAATTGCTGGCCCAGCTCCTCGCCGTCCTTGGCCCAGCTCGGCGAGCGCTCCGCTTCCGGCTTCTTGGCGTCGCGGAAGATCGCGAGATAGGGGCCGTTGAGCGAGGCCAGCTGCCAATCCATCCAGCGCTCGACCTGGCTGCGGCTGGCGGCATCGGCCGGATAGAGGGGCGTGCCGCGCTTGTTGGCGAGGTAACGCAGGATCGTGTTCGACTCCCATACCACGGTGTCGCCATCGACGACGGTCGGCACCTTGCCGTTGGGGTTGAGGGCGAGATAGGCGGCATCCTGCGTATTGTTGAACTGGCGGCCGTAATCCTCGCGCTTGTAGGGCTCGCCCATTTCTTCCAGCAGCCAGATCACCTTCTGCACATTCCCCGAGGTCTTGCGCCCCAGCACTCTCAGCATGCCCTACTCCCTCCCGAGCTCACCTGCGATCGCGCGCGCTCAAAGTCTTCACGTTTGCTGCAATACCATCCAGCGTCCTTCGACAAGCTCAGGAAGAGGGGGAATTTTGGAGGCACAAATAAAAAACCTCATCCTGATCTTGTCGAAGGACGCACCTTGTCGATACGAAACACCATCAAGCTCCAGCTGAAATGACAATCTACGATTTCGGCACATAGGCGATGGCGTCCATCTCGATCTTGGTGTCGATCACGGCCCGCGCCTCGACGGTCGTGCGGGCCAGCATCCCCTCCGGAAAGTACTCGGCAAACACCTTATTATAGCGGCCGAAGTCGCGGGCATCATCGAGATAGGTCGTGACGCGCACGATATGCTGCAGCCCGGCGCCTTCGAGTGCCAGGATGCGCCGGAGCGACTCGATGGTCCAGCGCGTCTGTTCCTCGATAGTGCCGGCGCACATGTTGCCCTGCTCGTCCTTGGCCACTTGGCCGGAGATAAAGATGAAATCGCCGGCCCGCACGGCCGGATGGAACGGCAGGTTTGGATTCTTCTTGCCGATGGGATGCACATTTTTTGGGCGGTCGCTTTCGCTCATGGTCGCCATCCCTACAACACCGAGGTTTCGATGATGTCGACGCCGCGCTGGCGATCAATGAGATAAAGCAGGCCGCGCGAATCCATGGTGACGTCGTTGGAAGACGCCAGGGCGCAGCCTTCCGGCGGATCGGGCTCGAAGAAGCCGACCTCGCGCGGGCGGAAGGGATCGGCGATATCGAGGATCCGCAGGCCCTTTGCGAACCACGCAAAAGGGATGATGGCGCCCTTGAAGCGCTCGGAAGGCTGGTGGCAGCCCATCATCGCCGGCTGGGGCGAGCCATCGACGTCCAAGCCCTCGACCTGGAAGGTGGCGATCACGGTCGGGTGGGTCTCGTCGGTGATGTCGTAGATCCAGGTGAAGGCGGGCGCGGCCGGCCAGATCTTGGCGACGTCTTCATCGGCGACGACCATGATGCGGCGGCCCTTCAGCGGCGCCGGCATCGGCAGGCAGGTGTGGGTCGGGTGCGGGAACACCGGCGAGGTGTTGACGCCGGCGATCGCCTTCGGATGGGCCATGTCGGCGATATCGAGAATATAGAAGCCGTGGTGCCAGTAGCTGACATAGAGCCGGTCGCCGAGGCGCAGCGGGTGGTGGCAGCGCGGCGCCACCCACTTCTCCCACGGATACTCCTCGCCGCCGGCGCGCCACTGGCCGGGAATCCACCAGCGCCCGACCTCCCGGGGCTTCGCGGGGTCGGCGAGATCGAGGATCATCATGATGTTGCCGACATAGCCCTCGGCCGTGGGTGAGATGTAGGCGTAGCGGCCGTCGAAATCGTAGCGATGCACGCCCTTGCCGTGGGTGCGCCACTTGCCGATGAGTTTGGGTTCGGCCGGCTTCGACACGTCGTAGATGCCGAGCCCGCCGCCGAACTCCGGCGTGACGTCGTCGCCCAGGCGCTCATGGTTCACGATCATGATGTCGTTGGCGACGCGCACCTTGTGGGAATGCCAGCCGGGCGGGATCTCGACGCGGCTGAGGACGCGCGGCCGGGCGGGATCGGCCACATCCACGATCGTGGTGCCGCTCGGCTGCCGCATATGGCCGATATAGAGTGTGGTTCCCTCGACCCACACCTGTCCACCGCCCGGACAATCGATATGCGCAAGCTGCTTTGTGTTTTTTGAATTCGGCATGAACGGTCGGCGCGACTGCCTCAGGATTTGCAGGAGACTCGGACTGGCGATGTGCGTCCTTCGACAAGCTCAGGATGAGGGGCTTTCTTTGTGCCACCAAAATTCCCCCTCATCCTGAGCTTGTCGAAGGACGCAGGGTGTTGTTGCAGCAACGTCCGACGCTTTCGCCGGCATGACAACGAAAGTCTCGTGAATTCGGTCATCGTGCAAATGCGCTAAACCAGACGAACAATCTCGCCGGAGGGTTTCCGGCCGTGCTTCTGGTAGAAGGCCAGCGCCTTCAGCGTGGGCTCGTCGCTGGCGACGAAGAGGATGGCGGGCGATTTGTCGGACTCGTTGACGTGCTCGCACCAGCTGCCGCCGGGGACGGCGAAGGTGTCGAAGGGCTCCCAATCCAGCCGGGCGCCGTCGACGATGCTGTGGCCGCGGCCCTCGAACGGCGCGCACAGCAGGCTGGCGTTCTGCTTCAGCGGCAGGGTGCGCTCGCCCGGCCGCAGCATCTGCGCGAAGAAGGTGATGGTCTTGTAGACGGGACCGCCGGTGGTGGGATCGACATATTCGATCAGCAGGGCCTCGTGGGGATCGCCCGGCCAGTCGCGGAACTTGTCGAGCGTCTCGCGCATGGCGCTCCAGCGATAGACGTACATAGGCGAGGCGTTGCCGGTGCCGCGCTGATGGGACAGGAAGCGCGGCAGCAGGCCGCCCGTGCCGTAGACGCGCTGCGAGTAATCGCTCGGGAAGCGCTCGGACTGCACGGCCTTGCGCACGCGCTCGCCCTTCTCGTCTTCGCTGTAGTCGTGCTCGAAATAGGTGGCGTTCAGCGTCTCGCAGAGCGGCAGGTCGAGCACGCTCAGATTGATGGCGGGATCGTCGCCCTGGTTGCCGTGATTGTGCCAGGTGTCGTGGGGCGTCAGCACCATGTCGCCCGGTCCGAAGGTGATGTTCTCGCCCTCGACGCCCGTGAAATTCAGCTGGCCGGTGAGACCGAAGCGGATGGCGTTGGGCGAATGGCGATGGGGCGGCATCACCTCGTTGGGATCGTTCAGACGGTAAGCCGTATACATCGTGCTGACGGAGGCGCGGCGCGGCGCCAGGCCGGGATTGACCAGAATGAGGGAGCGCCGCTCGGAGGACTCGGTGTTGATCAGCTCCGCGGAACGATAGAGCAGCGGCTCGATGTCGCGCTTGTACTTCCAGACGAAGGGCACGGCCTTCTTCTTGTCGGTGACCTGGCTGTCCTCGTCATGGGCGGCGCTTTTGTCGATCGCCCAGAACGGCGCCATGCTGCGCTTGTAGACATCGGCGTGCAGCTGATCGAGCGCGGTCTGCAGATTGTGGCCGCGAGCGGCCTCTCGTTCGATCCTCATGGCTCCATCCCTGCCGCTGCCGGCGACCACGTTCTACAGCGGCCCACGATTGGTTCGGAATGTCCGGCGGCGATCGGCGTGAGAGTAACCAGCGTCGGGACCAAGCGTCAAGAACGATCCCGGCAGGACGCTTCGATTCGCGGCCCCGCAAGCGCAGCTCACGGAACCATTGCGATACCAATGGATTGACTCGGCGCCGGCGCCTTGGGTAGCATGGGGCCAATGGGCGGGCCGCGAGAAGGAGCGGCGCGGCCAGATTGGGGGCGACCCGGATGGGGACGACAATGGATCGCTACGAAGAGACACTCTCCCGGCTTCGCCGGCTGATCGATGACGGCGGCACGAACGATGGAAGGATGCCGCCGGAGCGCGAGCTGGCGAGCGAACTCGGCATAGGACGGCGTTCCCTGCGCAGAGCGCTGGGCGTTCTGGAAAGCGAAGGCCGGATCTCCCGCCACCAGGGCCGCGGCACCTTCGTGCGGGAGGCCGGCGAGCCGATCGGCCTGCCGATGGATCAGATTCTCGAACACACCAATCCGCTCGAGGTCATGGAGGTGCGGCTGGCGCTGGAGCCGCTGGTCGCGCGCCTGGCCGCGGCGCGCGCCTCGCAGTGCGACATCGGCAAGCTGGTTCGCCTCGCCCGCGAGACCGAGGAGGCCGGGGATGCCGTGACCTACGAGCGCGCCAACACCGCCTTCCATCGCACCATCGCGGCGGCGGCGCGCAACGCCCTGCTGCTGACCCTGTTCGACGTCATGAGCGCCAGCAAGCGCGACGCCGGCTGGCGGCGGCTCGGCGAGAACGGCAACTGCTTCAAGCGGCAATCCGTCCATGCCGGCTTCCACGGCGAGGTCGCCGCCGCCATCGCCGCGCGCGACGGCGAGCGCGCCCAGGAGATGATGCACCGGCATCTCAGCGACGTCCAGAGCCACATCCTGCACCAGACCTTCATGCTGCGGCCGGCCGAAGCCAACTAGGCGGCGATCGTCACGGCGATGGGGTATCGATTTTCCCGCGCGCCGACTCGTACCACCATTCCAGCCGGTCAGAGGCGAAGTCGGCGACCTTCTGGGCGTTCTGGCCGTACTTGGCGATGACCTTGTCGCCGTCCAGCAGCACCAGCATGGGCACGCCGACGATATCGAAGCGCTCGCGATCGGCCTTGTGGGCGTCGTAGTCGAGTTTCACGATCCGCAGATCGGGATGCTTGTCGGCCCAGCGATCGACCATGGGCTCGACCCGATGACAAGGCGCGCACCAGGTTGCCCCGTAGTAGCGGAGCTCCAGCTCGGCGCCGGCCGCGTTACTGCAGAGAATGCACATGAGAATCAAAAGCAGGGCCGCGCGTCCTGACCATGACGCATCGGCGCGCACCCGCCTTCCGGGTGCGGCTGCCGTTGTTCGGCGGATCATGACTTCCTCCCGCACTTCTTTTTTTGCAGCCTACGCCGGTCGGTGCGCGAAGACAATCTGAAATGGTTTCAGAATAGTTAAGAAAGATTTGGTTAACCATTACGCGTTATTCCTATGCCGAGCGACACGCAATACTGGCGCTCTGCCGATGTAGCGTAATGAACCCGTTCCCTATGCGGGTTTCGGCGACGGCAGCAGCGGCCGTGAGGGTTTGCCCGAATGTTGAAGCGGATCGTCATCGCAGCGGGCTTTCTCGTTGGCCTCACCGCATCGGTCGTCGGCGGATGGACGGCCGGCGAGTGGTTCTACGGGGGCAGCAGCGACACCCCCTCGTCCCAACCGCCGCAGCCGGTAGCCGATTATTCGGCTCCGCCTGAGACGAGCAGCGCAACGAATGGCAATCAGGTCGCCGGAAGCGATGCGGCGGATACTCCGTGCGACGGCGCCGACCCAACCAAACCATGCTTCCAGCAAGTGCCGGGTCCGCTGCCAGTGCTGCCGGAGACTGCGACGAACGACCATGGCGCGCAGCCGCAGGATGTTGCCGCCGAACTGCGGCGTGCCTGGCGATATCGCGCCGGCACCGCCGAAGAGCAGGCCCAAGCGCTCGCCATCTATCAGCGTCTCGCCGATGGCGGCAACGCAACCGCGCAGATCAATCTCGCGGATATGTACCGTGATGCGATAGGCGTCGCGCCCGATCCGGCGCTAGCCGCGAGCTGGTACCAGCGGGCCGCTGAGCAGGGCGACGCCAACGGCCAGCTGCGGCTCGGCACCCTGTATCTCGATGGGCGCGGCGTTGCGCTGGACTATGAGGCCGCGCGCTCCTGGCTGGAGAAAGCGGCGACGCAAGGCAATCCCACGGCTCAACTCCGCCTCGCCAACATGTATCGGGACGGCAGCGGCGGCGGCGCCGACTATCCGCGCGCGCTCGCGCTCTACCGGCAGGCGGCCGAAAGCAGCAACGGCGGTGCGGCGCAGGCGCTGGGCGCGATGTACATGAAGGGCCTCGGTGTCGAGCGCGACGACAAGACAGCCGTCGAATGGTTCCGCCGCGGCGCCGAGGGCGGGCACGCCGGCAGCATGTACAGCCTGGGCCTGATGTACCAGAAGGGCCGCGGAGTCGCGAAGGACGCGGCCGAGGCGCTGCGCTGGCTCGAGAAAGCGGCGGCCGCGGGCTATGCCCGCGCCAACGACGCGATCCGACTCCTGCGCCAAGCCGCGGCGCAGAAGAGCGTTGCGCCTGCCGCGCACGCAGCGGCCAAGGACAGCGATCCGGCCGACCTGCAGCTCGCCCGCCGCTATCGCGGGGGCACCGGTGCCGAACGCGCGGAGGCGCTCAAGATCTATCGACGACTCGCCGAAGCCGGCAACCCGACCGCGCAGATCGAGCTGGCCGACATGTATCGCGATAGCATCGCCACCCGCGCTGACATTCCGCAGGCCATGGCGTGGTATCAGCA
>JBGPEQ010000097.1:0-9860 GCA_041482855.1 Dongiaceae bacterium
CGCCCTTGCTGCCGCCGCCGGCGACAGCATCGACATCAGAGAATGCGAGGATCCGATGCCAGCGTGGCCATGGCGAGGATCGCCGCCGCGATGCCAGCTGCATTGTCGCTCCGGCAATTAGCCGCTAGACAGGGCGCGCCCAACGCTCGCCCGAGAGACCGTCCATGACCGCTGCCGCCGAGGCCGCCCGCACCGCTGCCCGCATCCTGCTGGAGATCGAGGCCGTGCATTTCCGGCCGCGGCAACCCTTCACGCTGACCTCCGGGCGGGCGAGCCCGGTCTATATCGATTGCCGCAAGATCATCTCCTTCCCGCGCGCGCGGACGAAGATCATCGATCTCGCCGTCGAACTGATCGAGCGCGAGATCGGCTTCGAATCGCTCGACGCCATCGCCGGCGGCGAGACCGCCGGCATCCCCTTCGCCGCCTGGATCGCCGACCGCCTCGGCCTGCCGATGCTCTATGTGCGCAAGAAGCCGAAGGGCTTCGGCCGCGGCGCCCAGATCGAGGGCGACATGAAGCCGGGCTGCCGCTGCCTGCTGGTCGAGGACCTGGCGACCGACGGCGGCAGCAAGGTGAACTTCGTCAACGCCATCCGCGACGCCGAGGGGCAGGTGAAGGACGCCTTCGTCGTCTTCCACTACGGCATCTTCCCGCAGAGCGTGGAGACACTGGCCAAGCTCGGCGTGCGCCTGCACGGCCTCGCGACTTGGCGCGACGTGCTGGCGGCTGCGGAGTCAGCGGACCTGCTTTCGGCGGCCGACGCCAGGGACGTGCGCGCGTTCCTGGACGATCCAGAAGGCTGGTCGGCCTCCCATGGCGGGAAGGTGGTAGCGTAGCGATCGGCGGCGGCGCACGTCCGAGCACGCTGCTCAGGCCTTACGGCCCTCCTGCACGAACATATAGCCGGCGCCGCGGACGGTCTTCAGGATCTGCGGCTTCTCGGCATCGATCTCTATCTTCTTTCGGATGCGGGTGATGCGCACGTCGATGCTGCGGTCGAAGACGTCGGATTCGCGGTTGTGGGCGAGATCGAGCAGCTGATCGCGGCTGAGCACGCGGTTCGGGTGCTGGGCGAAGGCCTTCAAGAGATCGAACTCCATACTCGTGAGCGCAACCTCCTGACCGGCGGCGTCATAGAGACGATGGGCGGCGAGATCGAGCATGCAAGTGCCCATGCGCACTTTCGGACCAGGCTCCGAGGCGGGCGCCGCGTCGCTGTCCGGCGTCTTCTGCGCGCGGCGCAGCACGCTCTTGATCCGGGCCAGCAACTCGCGCAGGTCGACCGGCTTGGCCAGATAGTCGTCCGCCCCCATCTCCAGGCCGACGATGCGGTCGACGGTATCGCCGGAGCCGGTCAGCATGATGATCCCGACGGGGCCCTGGGCGCGCAGCTCGCGCGTCAGCGCCAGGCCGTCCTCGCCCGGCAGATGCAGGTCCATGATGATGATGTCGGCAGGACCGTCCGTGAGGACGCGGCGCATGCCCGGGCCGTCGGCCACCGACGAGACCGCGAAGCCGTTGGTCTCGAAGTACTCATGCAAGGTGTCGCGCAGATCCGGATCGTCGTCGACGATCAGGAGATGCCGTTTCGCGTCCATCCCCTTCCCCTCCACGGCATCATTATAGCCGAGTCGCAGCGCAGGGAAATTCGGAGTTCGCGGGAATGCGAACCTATGAAAGGCGGGCCACAAGGGTGCGCACGGTCTCGGTGGTGAACGGCTTCTCGATGCTGGGCACGCCGGTGGCGGCGAGGAACTCCTTGTTCTGCGTCGAGAGTGTGTCGCCGGTGATGAAGGCGATACGGCCGAGGAGGGACGGATGGCTGGCGCGCAGGGCGCCATAGAGCGCCGGGCCGTCCATCACGGGCATCCTCAGGTCGCTGAGGATCAGGTCGAAGGCGCCCGCGGCTAGGCGATCAAGCGCCTGGCGACCGTTCTCGGCCGTCTCGACCCAGTGGCCGGCATCCCGCAGCATCTCCGCCAGTGTCGCCGCGATCTCCGGCTCGTCATCGACCACCAGGATGCGCCGGCGCGGCATGGCCGGCCGCTCTACCTTCGCTTTGCCAGCTGCTTCAACTGGAACTGCCGCCCGCACCGGCAGTTCGACGGTGAAGGTGGCGCCGCCGCCCGGGGTGCCCTCGACCGCGATCGAGCCGCCATGGGCGGCGATGCTCGCGAGGCACAAGGACAAACCGATGCCCGTGCCGGCCCCCGGCGACTTGGTCGTGAAGAACGGCTCGAAAATGCGGGATCGCAGCTCGGATGGCACGCCCGGACCGTTGTCGATGACGCTGAGGTGCAGAGTCCCATTGCCGTTGTAGCTCGTGGAAACCGTGAGCCGGCGCGGTCCTGCCTTGTCGTTCAGCGCTTGCAGCGCATTGTGGACAAGATTGGTAACGACCTGGTTCAGCTGATCGGCGTCGGCCAGCAGAGACGGGAGGTCCGACGCCAGCTCGAGAGACAGCTGCACGTCGGCGGTTCGCAGCTGGTAGGAGAGCAACTCGACCGCCATTTCGACGACCGAGTTGAGCTGAACAGCCGTGAGTTCTGGCGTGCGGCGGCGGGCGAGCGACAGGAAACTGCGCACGATGCGCGAGCAGCGATCGGCCGCGCGGCGGATCTTCTCCGCCCGCTCTGTGGTCTTCGCGTCGGTTGCGCCGTCTTCCAGCATCGTAGCCTGGCCGACGACGACCGACAGCGGATTGTTGAGCTCGTGGGCCACGCCGGCCAGCAGCGAGCCGAGCGCGCTCAGCTTCTCGCTCTGATAGAGCGCCTCGCGCTGGCGCGCCAGCTCGGCTTCGGCCCGCTTGCGGTCGGTAATGTCGACCAGTGCGCCGACGAAGCCGGCGAAGACGCCGTCGGGCGCGAAGCGCGCCACCTGGGTCTCCCGCACCCAGCGATAGTCGCCGTCGAAGCGGCGGACGCGATGCTCCATCTCCACGGATTCCTGGCGACGCAGCGCCTCGAAGTAGATGCGCTTCACCTCCGGCAGGTCTTCGGGATGAATGTCATTCATCCACTCCCATCGTCCCCGCGACATGTCGTCGAGAGAGCGGCCGAAGAAGGATAGAAAGCGATGGTTCGCAAAAATCAGCTTGTCGTCCGGATCGATCATCGACAGCAGCACCGGCGCGTCGTCGGTGAGGATGCGCAAGCGTTCTTCCCGTTCGCGCAGCGCCGCTTCGGCGACCTTGCGCTCGGTGATGTCATGGAGCGAACCGACAACCCGCAGCGGCTGACCATCGCCATAGACGATGAGGCCGCGCCAGGCCGTCCATCGCTCGCCCGCAGCCGGATGGCGCACGCGGCACTCGCAGGCGAACTTGCGGCGCTGGCGGGCGATGCGCGCTTGCAGATAGGCGCGGACCTGTTCCCGGTCTTCGGCAACCACCCGCTCGAACAGCGCATCGGGCGTCATCCCGAGTTCGCTGTCGTCAAGGCCGAGGATCTCGTGCAGGCGCGGCGAGTAATAGGCGCGACCGGCGACCACGTCCCAGTCCCACAGACCGTCATTGGCGCCGCGCGCCGCCAACGCGTAGCGTTGCTCGCTGACGCGTAACTGCTCGTCCATGCGCGCGCGCTCGATGGCGCCGGCGATGAGCGCCGCCGCGGTCTTCAGGACATCGATCTCGAGCGTGGTCCAGACGCGCTCGGACTTGCAGTCGTCGAAGCCGAGGAAGCCCCAGCAACCCGCGCGCAGCATGATGGGCACCGAGATGAACGACAGAGTGCCATGCTCGAGGAAGACCTGGCGGTTGTATCCGGTCAGCTCGCTCAAGGTCGCCTGCACGATCTCGCCGCGCTGGCGCCGCTCGGTCCATTCGTCGAGGCGGCCATGATCGTCGACCAGCGGCATATTCTGGTAGCGCGGGTCCGCGCTGAGCGGACTCAAGCTCGGCACGGCCCAGTCATAGCGGCAGCTCTCGACCGGATGGCCCGCCGCCGTGCGATGGACCTCGAACAGGGTCACCCGATCGACCCCGGCCGCGACTCCGAGCCGGGTCAGGAGATCCGGGATGGCGTCGCGCCAGTCGCCGCTGCCGACGATGCGGGTGGCCGCATAGGACACGGCATCCAGCATCTCCGTGCGGCGCGCCAGCTCGACCATCGCCTGACGCCGCTCGGTGAGATCGTGGAAGCCAGATACGATCGCGGGCTCACCGCCATAGATGATCGGCCGACAGGTGAGCGCCAACCAGAACTCCCCTGCTTCCGCGCGCCGGCACCGGATCTCCAGAGCGTCGATGAAGCCCTGCGTCTGCAGCAGTTCGACGACCTGGTCGCGGTCGGCAGGGTCGGCGTAAAAGTCGGTCGCCCGCCGTCCGGTCAGATCGGGCAGCGTCGTGCGCATCATGTCGGCGGCGCGCTCGTTGGCATAGACGATCCGCCCATCCGAGACCATCGTGATCGTCATGGGCAGCGGATTCGCCTCCACGATCTCGCGCAGGCGCTGCTCCATGCTGCGCTCCTGCTGCTCCAGCCGGTCGCGCTCGGTAACGTCGGTGTAGATGGCGACGAAACCGCCATCGCCGAGTTCGCCGCGACGGAACTCGAGGATGCGCTTGTTCTTGCCGACGGAGCGTACCGGCCGGCTGCCGGGCTGCAGCTTGATCGCAAGGTGCTCGCGCGCCTGTTCCATCGGATCGCCCGGACCGAACGCACCGGCTTGCGCCCGCGCCAGGAGCACGTCGAAGAAGCTGATGCCGGGCCGCAGTCCGCCGCGCGGCACATCGATAAGATCGTAGATGCGCCGGTTGGCGGCGATTACGTTGCCGCCGCCATCGACCGCGATGACGCCGTCCACCAGGCTGTCGAGCACGCGCTGAAGCAGCTGCGCCGACGGTAGCGCACTCCGTTCGCCCGCCGCGGTTGCGTCGGCTGGGCGCGCCTCCGGGGCGGCAGTTGCTGCGCGATCGTTGGTCTCTTCGTCCACGGCCGGGCAGTGTACACCGCGCCCGCCCGCGCTGTCGAAGTCCGCCGGCGGCGGATCAGTCCAGACGCGCCGGACGGCCGCGACCTAGGACTCCGTCGGCTCGCGCCTGCAGGTAGGCGTAGATGTCTTCGATATAGGGCTCGACGTTGCCATCGCCGGCGAATCCCTTCATGACCGAGTTGCCGTTCTTCCGACCCGCCAGCACCACTTGCCGGAAGGCGGGCAGGTCGAGAGGTGCGGCGATCAGCGACGGCGCAAACGAGCCGCCGATGCCATCGGGACCGTGACAGTGGATGCAGATGGAATTGTAGCGCCGGTAGCCGTTGTAGGTCCGCTTGTCGACCTTGCCGTCCATGACCCGGTAGAGCTTGTCTTGCGCCGCGTCGGCAGCCGGACCGGCCGCCACACCGGCTTCACCGGCGAGCAGGCCGACGGCGACCGCGAGCAAGGTCAGCCGATTCATCCTTGTCATCGGATGCCTTCCGCAAGCGCCGCACGCGGCCGCTGCCGGCCGCCGACAAGGCTCGAATATACATCGATTTGTCGGCGACTCTCGCTATGCGGGCGACAATGGCGGCGCGGTCCATGGAAGCCGGCCGGCCCGTCAGTTGGTCAGGGTGGCGACCTCGGCGGTCGGACCGTTGCGGACGATCAGCGTGTTCGCCGCTTCGCCGCAGGTGAAGTCGATCGAGCGGCCTTCCTCGCTGTCGACGCCGGCGCGCTGGCCCGGCAGCAGCGCCAGACGCAGGCGCGCGGCCGAAGACGTCGAGGCGGTCTCGGCATCGGCCTTTTCGCCGATCATCATGACCACCTGGCAGGCGCCGGCCTCGCGGACGAAGTAGCCGATGGCCGACTTCGAGCCGAGGTCGCGGCTGATGGCCTGCATGGGAACATAGCTCGTCCCGCCCGGAACCGCCGTCGAGGCGCTCGACGCCACCGTCGCGACGACGGCCACGCTGGCGATCAACAACCCTGAAAAGGCAACGCCCTTGATGCTCTTGGTCAACATGTGACTCCCCTCCGCGTCTGGAATGCTTCCCCGCCGATGCGACGCCGCCGAAGCGCTTGCTCGAGTTGGCCGATCGGTGTCTCGTGGGCGGCGTATGTACGGGGGCGGCGTTTCACGATGATGTCGGGATGCCCGCGTTTTGTTGCGATTGTTTCAGTCCGCCACGCGACTGCCGACGGCGGACCCGGGGTCGGCTCTCTGTCGCGGCGCGGCCGCAGGCGCTATGATGCTGAATTCATGGGGAAAGGAGCTGCGCGATGATGCGGACGCTGCTGCGAGTCCTGATCGGCTTGGCGACCGTCCTGTTGTGGGCAGGGACGCCCGCCGTCGCCCGCGACCAGCTCATCATCGGCGCGACACAGTTCCCGTCGACCCTGCATCCGAGCATCGATTCGATGCTGGCGAAGTCCTACGTGCTCGGCCTCACGCAGCGGCCCTTCACGACCTATGACCAGAACTGGGAGCTGGTGTGCCTGCTATGCACCGAATTGCCGACGATCGAGAACGGCAAGGCCAAGATCGAGGATCTCCCGCCCGGCTTCAAACGCGATCCCGGCACCACCTTCTGCAAGAGCGCCGATCCCGTGCTCGCCGCCAAGGGCATGGCCGTCACCTACACAATCCAGCCGAATGCCACCTGGGGCGACGGCACGCCCGTGACGACCGACGACGTAATGTTCACCTATGAGGTCGGCAAGAATGAGAAGAGCGGCTTCAGCAACAGCGAGCTGTATCGCCGCATCGTGAAGATCGATGTGCTGGACAAGAAGACCTTCACCATCCATGGGGATCGCGTCGATTTCGGATACAACGGCATCAACGATTTCCAGCTCATTCCCGCCCATCTCGAGCGGGCCGCCTTCGCCGATCCGGCCGAGTATCACAATCGCACCCTGTACAACACCGATCCCACCAATCCCGGCCTGTGGTTCGGACCCTATCGCATCGCCAGCATCGAACCAGGCACGCAGATCGTCCTCGAAGCGAATCCGACCTGGTGGGGCGAGAAGCCTCAAATCAAGCGCATCGTCGTCAAGACGGTCGAAAACACCTCTGCGCTCGAAGCCAATCTGCTCTCCGGCGCCATCGACTACATCGCCGGCGAAAACGGACTCAGCATCGACGAGGCCATCGCCTTCGAGCAGCGCCACAGGGACGCCTATGACGTCCTCTATAAGCCGGTGCTGTTTTTCGAGCACCTGACTCCAAACCACGACGATCCGGCCCTTGGCGACAAGCGAGTGCGCCAGGCCTTGCTCTATGCGCTCGACCGCGAAGCCCTGTCGCAGCAGCTGTTCGGCGGACGACAACCCGTGGCCGATACCACCGTCAGCCCGCTCGATTGGATCCACACCGATGACGTCAGGAAGTATGGGCACGACCCCGCGCAGGCGGCGGCTCTGCTCGATGCCGCCGGCTGGAAGCTGGGCTCCGACGGCCTACGCCATGATACCGCCGGCAAGCCCCTCACCTTCGAATTGATGACGACCGCGGGCGACCGCACACGCGAGCTGGTGGAGCAAGTGCTGCAGAGCCAGTGGAAGGCGATCGGCGTCGATGTGCGCATCAAGAACGAACCGGCGCGCGTGCTGTTCGGCGAGACCATAAGCAAGCGCAAGTTCACCGGCCTGACGCTGTTCGCCTGGCTGTCGTCGCCCGAGAACGTGCCGCACACGACCCTGCATTCGACCATGGTGCCGACCGAGGCCAACGGCTGGGCCGGCCAGAACTATGCCGACTACCGCAATCCCGAGCTCGACGATCTCATGGATTGCATCGAGATCGAGCTCGACCGGGGCAAGCGTGAGCAGTTGTGGCACAGATTGCAGGCGATCTACGCCGAGGACCTGCCGGACCTGCCCCTCTATTTCCGCGCCCAGGCCTTCATCATGCCGAAGTGGCTGAAGGGCGTGCGGCCCACCGGCCACCAATACCTCTCAACATTGTGGGCGGAGCAGTGGCGGATCGAGGAGTAGCGCCGGCATCGACGTCTGACGCCCGCAGCCCATGACCCGCTTCATCCTCCAGCGGTTGGGCGAGACGCTCGTCGTGCTGCTGGTGATGTCGTTCGTGATCTACGGGCTCATCGGCCTGATGCCCGGCGACCCGATCGACCTGATGCTGACCGCCGATCCGAAACTGACGGCGGCGGACGTGGCACGGCTGAAGGCGCTCCAGGGCCTCGACCAGCCACTCATCCACCGCTATCTCGCCTGGCTGGCGGCGGCGATCCAGGGCGATTTCGGCTATTCGCGGCTGCAGTCGCTGCCGGTCTGGCAGGTGCTGACGCCGCGGCTCTGGAACACCGTCCTCCTCATGGGCATCAGCCTCGTCATCGCGCTCGCCATCGCCATTCCCGCCGGCGTGCACGCCGCGGCGCGGCCGGGCTCGCTCGCCGACAATATCATCAATCTCTCGGCCTTCGCCGGCATGTCCGTGCCGCTGTTCTGGCTAGCCATCCTGCTGATCATGCTGTTCTCCGTCCATCTGCGCATCCTGCCGGCGAGCGGCACAGCCACCGTCGGCGTCCACAGCCTGGCGGACCGCGCGCTCTATCTCATCATGCCCGTGCTGAGTCTGACGCTCGTCACCGTCGGCAGTCAGCTCAGATATGTCCGTTCGGCGATGACGGAAGTCCTGCGTCAGGACTTCATTCGCACCGCGGCCGCCAAGGGCGTCTCGCGGCGACGGCTGCTCTATGGCCACGCCCTTCGCAACGCGATGATCCCGTTCGTTACGGTCCTGGCGCTCGATTTCGGCACGCTGTTCTCGGGCGCGCTCATCGTCGAACAGATTTTCGCCTATCTCGGCATGGGCAAGACGATTTTCGATGCCATCATGGGCAACGATTTCAATCTCGCCATGGTCGGCCTCCTGCTGAGCACTGCCGTGGTGCTCCTGAGCAACCTCGTCGCCGACCTGGCCTATGCCTGGCTCGATCCGCGGATCACCTATCGATGACGATCCCACGCGCGGGCGCCGAAACCCTTCTCGCGGCGGGCGTCAGCCGCCCGGCGAATGCCACACGTCTGCAGCGGACACTTCCTCAGCGCCTGCTTTCCCATCCGCTAGCCGTCGTCAGCGCCGCCATCCTCCTGGCTTTGGCGCTGCTGGTGCTGGCGACGCCGCTGATCGGGACGGGTCTCGGCATCGACAGCGATACCCAGGATCTGTTCACGCGCATGCAGCCGCCGTCGGCCTCGCATTGGTTGGGCACGGACGAACTCGGCCGCGACCTGCTGCTGCGCCTGCTCGAAGGCGGGCGCGTGTCGCTCGGCATCGGGCTTGTCATTGCGCTGGCCGCGGCCGGCATCGGCACGCTGGTCGGGCTGACCGCCGGCTATGTCGGCGGCCGCACTGACACGGTGCTGATGCGGCTGACCGACGGCATCATCGCGCTGCCCAGGCTGCCGCTGCTGATTGTGCTGGCAGCGCTCGACGTCACCAAGCTGGGGCTGCCCGAACAGTGGGCGCATGCGTCGATGCTGGCCTTCTGGCGCATCGCCGTCATCATCACGCTGGTCGGCTGGACCACCGTGGCGCGGCTCGTACGCGCCGCCGCCCTCTCGCTGCGCGAGCGCGAGTTCGTGCGCGCCGCGCACGCGCTGGGCGCCGGGCCGGCGCGCATCATGTTCGTGCATATCCTGCCGAACCTGGCGGGCCCGATCGTGGTGGCGACCACGCTGTCGGTCGGCGGCATCATTTTGCTGGAATCGGTGTTGAGCTTCCTCGGCCTCGGCATCCAGCCGCCGATGGCGAGCTGGGGCAACATGCTGACCAACGCGCAGGAGCTGATCTGGTCCGCTCCCATGCTCGCGGTCTGGCCGGGGTTGCTGATCTTCGTGACGGTGATTTCCTGCAACTTCCTCGGCGACGGCCTGCAGGACGCGCTCGATCCGCGCGCGTGAGAGCGCCG
>JBGPEQ010000098.1:0-9808 GCA_041482855.1 Dongiaceae bacterium
AGCGCCGACGACCTCGGGCTGGCGGCCGCCTTCGGCCTGCTGAGCGCGCTCGGCTTTTCGCTATGGCCGTTGGCCCGCGCGCGCGATGTACGCGCCGTGCAGCTCTTTCGCGCCCTCGTTCAGCAAGCGCGCGGCCGGGCCCGGCCGCGCGATCTCATCGCCATCGGGCTGGTCGGCTGCGCGCTCGCCGGCCTGGTGCTGCTCAGCGCCGACGACCTCGGGCTGGCGGCCGGCTTCATCGGCGGCTCGATCCTGGCGCTGGTGCTGTTCCGCGCCACCGCGCTGGGAATCGCCGCCGGCGCCCGCCGCCTGCACCGCTTCAGCCTGCGCCGCCCGAGCCTGCGGCTGGCGCTCACCAATCTCTATCGGCCGGGGGCGCCGACCGGCAGCGTCGTGCTCTCGCTCGGCCTCGGCCTCACCGTGCTGGTGGCCATCGCGCTCATCCAGGGCAATCTCGGGCGGGAGATCCGCGACACCATGCCGGCGACGGCGCCCTCGTTCTACTTCATCGACATCCAGCCGGACGAGGTCGCTGACTTCGACAAGCTGGTGAGTGGTTTCCCCGGCGTCAGCGAGCTGCGCCGCGTGCCCATGCTGCGCGGCCGCATCACCGCCATGAACGGCGTGCCCGCCGACAAGGTGAAACACCAAGGCGGCGAGGGCTGGATACTGGAGGGCGACCGCGGCATCACCTGGTCGACGTCGGTGCCGGAAGGCAGCCGCATCGTTGCCGGCGACTGGTGGCCGGCCGACTATCGCGGCCCGCCGCTCATCTCGCTCGACCGCGAGGTGTTCGACGCCTTCGGCCTCAAGTTCGGCGACACCATCACCGTCAATGTGCTGGGCCGCGAGATCACCGGCGCCATCGCCAACACCCGCGAGTTCAACTGGTCATCCCTCACCATCAACTTCGTCATGGTGTTCTCGCCGGGCATCCTCGAGGGTGCGCCCCAGACTCATATCGCCACCGCCCGCATCGCCGGAGATCGCGAGATCGCCTTGCAGAAGGCCGTGGCCGACCGCTTCGCCAACATCTCGGCGATCCGGGTCAAGGACGCGCTGGAGGCGGTGAGCCGCATCCTCGCCGCCGTTGGCGATGCCGTGCGCATCACCGCTTCGGTCACGCTGCTCGCGGGCATCCTGGTGCTCGGCGGCGCCATCGTCGCCGGCCATCATCGCCGCGTCTACGACGCGGTCGTCCTGAAGGTGCTCGGCGCCACCCGCGCCGATATCGCGCGCGCCTACCTCATCGAATACGGCTCTCTGGGCCTGGTGACGGGGATACTGGCAGCCGCTTTGGGCACGCTGGCGGGCTATCTCTTCCAGACCCGGGTGCTGGAGGGCGAGTGGGTGTTCCTGCCGGGCACGGTGCTGGCGACGGCGCTGATCGGGACGTTGATCACGCTGGCCCTTGGCCTCGCCGGCACGCTGTGGGCGCTGAGTCAGCCGGCGGCCCCCCTCCTGCGCAACGAGTAGCAATGCCATCGCCTTGTTCTACAACGGGTTAGCCCGCTCCTCGCCCCGTGAATCCGCTTGACTCCCGCGGCCCCTGTCCCAATATCCACGGTAGTTTCAACTCCTTAGGATCTAGAGAGCAATGGCCATCGGACCCGAACGCAAATACATGACCGCCGCGCAGGCGAGCGTAGCCGACATCGATGTCGGCCTGCGGCAGTACATGCTGAAGGTTTACGACTACATGGCCGGCGGCCTGGTGCTCACCGGCCTGGTTGCTTTTGCCGTCGCCCAGAGCCCCGCCCTCATCCACGCCATCTACGGCACACCCGTGGTATGGGTTCTGTGGTTCGCGTCGATCATCCTGGTGGGGACCTTCGGCGCGCGTCTTCACAGAATGTCTGTCGGCAGTGCGCAGCTTTTCTTCTGGGGCTACGCCGCCCTGCTGGGCGTGCTCTTCTCCAGCATCTTCGTCGCCTATACCAGTGCGTCCGTCGCCCAGGCCTTCTTCGTGACCGCCGGCACGTTTGCGGGCATGAGCCTCTATGGCTACACGACGAAACGCGATCTGAGCGGGATCGGATCGTTTCTCATGATGGGCGTCTGGGGCCTGCTGATCACGATCGTCGTGAACATGTTTCTGCATAGCCCGGCCGTGGATTTTGCGCTCTCTGCCATCGGCGTGCTCATCTTCACGGGCCTGACCGCCTACAAGACCCAGTGGATCAAGGAGTGGTACGTGGAGACTGACGGCGCAGAAGTCGGCGCGAAGAAAGCCATCTACGCCGCGCTCCAGCTCTACATCACCTTCATCAACCTGTTCGTGTTCATGCTGCGCTTCCTCGGCGTCGCCCGCAGCAACTAGACGCTAACGTCGAACACAATCTGCCGAACGCCCGGGAGAAATCCCGGGCGTTTCGCTTTTCGGGCTTCGCGATTCTTCCACCGCAGCCGAATTGGATCGTTCGTTCAGGGCGCCGTTTCCAGCACGCGCTTGTCGGCAACGGCAGCCGAGCTGCGCGCCGCCTCGATCTCCGGCAGATGGAGGGCGCCCCAGGCGCACAGGCTGGCGAGCGGCGTCATCAGGCTCTCACCGAGATCGGTGAGGTTGTATTCGGTGTGCGGCGGGACGCTTTTCCGTCGCGACGGTCGACGGCGAGTTTGAACTTGCTTCCTGACCCGAGCCGATGCGACGTTGGGTCCCGATCCAGCGCTTCACCTCAATATTGCAGCGCACCCCTCGCGGCTTGACACTCCCTGCTCCCAACGGGGATGAATGGGTCTCCCACAAGAAACCTTCGCCCGAGGAAACCCCCGATGTACACGCTCTACTACTCGCCCGGCAGCGCATCGATGGCGCCGCATGGCGTGCTCGAAGAATCCGGCGCTCCCTATACGCTTGCGCGCGTCGACATGGCCGCCAACAAGCACAAGGACGCGCAGTATCTGCGGCTCAACCCGCATGGCCGCGTGCCCACGCTGGTGGTCGACGCCAAGCAGCCGATCTTTGAATCGACGGCCATCTGCCTGTTCATCGCCGACCGCCATCCCAATGCCGGGTTGGCGCCCGCCGTCACCGACCTCGCGCGCGGGCTCTACTTTCAATGGATGGCATACCTGACCAACACTTTGCAGGCGGAATGCCTGCTCTTCTTCTATCCGGAGCGCAATACGGCCAATCCGGCCCATGCGCCGGAGGTCAAGGCCCAGGCCGAGACCGAGATCATGAACATCTGGGGCAAGCTCGATCAGGCGCTCGCCAAGGGCCCCTATCTGCTGGGCGAGCGCTTCAGCGCCGCCGACATCTATCTGCACATGCTCTACAGCTGGATGGACCCGCCGATGCAGATGGATACCCGCTATCCCAACGTCGCACGTTGCGCCGGCCTGGTGGCGGAGCGGCCGGCGATCAAGCGCGTGCTCCAGCAGAACCAAGCCGCCTGACCGGGGCCGCGACCATGCCCCCGCTGCGCCTGCCCGGTGAGGTCCTCGAGTTCTGGTTCAGCGAACAGGCGCGGCCGCTATGGTTCGAGAAGAACGCGGGCTTCGACGAGGAGATCCGCAGCCGCTTCGGCGCCACCGTGGCGGCGGCCTGCATCGGCGATCTCGACTACTGGGTGCGCGCCGTCGACAGTTCTCTGGCGCTGGTTCTGCTGCTCGACCAGTTCCCGCGCAACATCCATCGCGGCACGCTGCGCGCCTTTGCCGGCGACGCCCGGGCGCGCGCCACCGCCAACACCGCGATCGAGCGCGGCTTCGATCGGCGCACGCCGCTCGACCGCCGCTTTTTCTTCTACCTGCCGTTAGAGCATTCCGAGGATCCCAAGGACCAGGCCCGCTCCGTCGCCCTGTTCCGGCGCTGGGCCGAGGAGCATCGCGGCGCCGCCCGCGAGCGCGCCCTCGAGCAGATGAAATACGTGCTCCGTCATCAGGAAATCGTCGCGCGTTTCGGGCGGTTTCCGCACCGTAACGCCACCCTCGGCCGTGAATCGACGCCCGACGAGATCGCATTCATGCAGGAACCCCATTCCTCGTTCTGACAGCGTTGCATAAACTGAACTGGTCGGTTTAGTTTCTCCCGGTCATCGTGCGGCCGGCGCAACGGTGCACCTCTGCAGGCAACCGGACGAATCATGCGCATCGGCATCATCGTTGCGGCTGGCGTGGCGGCAGTCGCCCTCGGTGTCGGCTATCGCTACGGCGATGCGCTGTGGGCCGGCTACGGCGCGCCGCTCTGGCAGAAATATGCCGGCGGCGATCCCGCGGCCGCGCCACCGGCCGCGGCGCCCGGCGGCTTCGCCGTCCCGGTCGAGGCGGTGACGGTGGCAGTCGAGCGCGTCGATCTCACCATCCCCGCCGTCGGCAGCCTGCGTTCCAACGAGTCGGTCGTGCTCAGCCCGGAGATCGCCGGCCGCGTCGTCGAGATCCTCGGCGAGGAGGGGCAGGCCGTCACCGCCGGCACGGTGATCGCCCGCCTCGACCAGTCCGTCTACAAGGCCGACATTGCGGAGATCGAGGCCAACCTCGCGCTCGCCCGCGCCAACTTCAAGCGCGCCGACGAGCTGCTCCGCAAGAACGCCGGCACCGGGCGGGCGCGCGACGAGGCCGAGGCCGAACTGCGGGTCAACGAGGCGAAGCTGGCGTCTTCCGGCGCGCGGTTGGAGAAGACCGTGATCGCGGCGCCCTTCGACGGCGTGCTCGGCCTGCGCTCGGTCAGCGTCGGCCAGTATCTCGCGGAGGGCGACGCCATCTTCAAGCTGGAGGCGATCGACCCGCTGAAGGTGGATTTCCGCGTGCCCGAGATCAATTTCGGCAAGGTCCGTCTCGGGCAGACGATCAATGTGGAGGTCGACGCGCTGCCCGGCGAGTCCGTGAGCGGCACGGTCTACGCCATCGATCCGCTGGTCGACGAGCAGGGCCGCGCCATCGTGGTGCGGGCCACGCTGCCCAACAAGGACAAGCGGCTCCGCCCCGGCCTGTTCGCGCGCGTGGCGCTGGTCTACGACAGCATCGCCGCCGCCATCCTGGTGCCGGAGCAGGCGATCGTGCCGATCGGCGCGGACAAGTTCGTCTTCAAGGTCGTCGACGGCAAGGCCGTCCTCACCAAGGTGACGATCGGCGAGCGCTTCAAGGGCCGCGCCGAGATCAGCCAGGGCCTCGCCGCCGGCGACACCGTGGTGACCGCCGGCCAGCTGAAGATCCGCGACGGCGCCGACGTCACGGTGCTGCCGTCGAGCGACGGCGCGCAAGTGGGCAGCTGACCCGTGGGCAGCTGATATGTTCCTCGCCGACCTCTGCATCAAGCGGCCGGTGTTCGCGACCGTGCTGAGCCTGATCGTGCTGCTGGTCGGCCTCATCTGCTGGCAGCGCCTCCCCATCCGCGAATACCCCAACATCGACGAGCCCGTGGTCACCGTCGAGACGCGCTTTCCCGGCGCCAGCGCGGAGATCATCGAATCCCAGGTCACCAAGCCGCTGGAGGATTCGCTCTCGGGCATCGAAGGCATCGAGGTCATGACCTCGATCAGCCGGGCCGAGAGCAGCCAGATCACCGTGCGCTTCGCGGTCGCCCGCAACGTCGATGCCGCCGCCAACGACACGCGCGACCGCGTCGCCCGCGTGCGCGCCTCCTTGCCCGACAATATCGACGAGCCCGTAGTATCCAAGAAGGAGGCCGACGCCCAGCCGATCCTCTACCTCGCCTTCTCCAGCGACCGCCACTCGGCGCTCGAGGTCACGGACGTCGCCGACCGGCTGGTGCAGGACCGGCTGCAGACCCTGCCGGGCGTCGCCGACGTGCCGATCTACGGCGAACGCCGCTACGCCATGCGCATCTGGCTCGATCCGGCGCGGCTCGCCGCCTTCCGCATGACGACCCAGGACGTCGAGGACGCGCTCCGCCGCCAGAACGTCGAGGTCCCCGCCGGCCGCATCGAAAGCCGGATGCGCGAATTCACCGTCGTCTCCGAGACCGATCTGCAGACGCCCGAGCAATTCGAGGACATCATCCTCGGCGATGCCGGCGGCTATCTGGTGCGGCTGAAGGACGTCGGCCGCGCCGAGCTGGGCGCCGCCGACGACCGCATCATCGCCCGCTACAACGGCAAGAGCGCGGTGGCGCTCGGCGTGGTCAAGCAGTCCACGGCCAATCCGCTGGAGGTATCGAACGCGGTGCAGGCGGCGCTGCCGGAGATCGAGCGGATCCTGCCGGAGGGCATGCATGTCGACGTCGCCTACGATTCCTCGATCTTCATCGCGCGCTCGATCGACGAGGTGTTCGCGACCATCGGCCAGGCCATGGCGCTCGTCATGGCCGTCATCTTCCTGTTCCTGCGTTCGCTGCGCGCGACGGTGATCCCGCTCGTCACGATCCCCGTTTCGCTGATCGGCAGCTGCGCGCTCATGTACCTGTTCGGCTTCTCCATCAATACCCTCACCCTGCTCGCGGTCGTCCTGTCGATCGGGCTGGTGGTCGACGACGCCATCGTCGTGCTCGAGAACATCCACCGCCATGTCGAGGAGGGCCTGCCGCCCCTGCGCGCCGCCTTCAAGGGCGTGCGCGAGATCGGCTTCGCCGTGATCGCGATGACGCTGACGCTGGCGGCGGTGTTCTCGCCCTTCGCCTTCGCCACCGGCCGCACCGACCGGCTGTTCGTGGAGTTCGCGCTCACGCTCGCCGGCGCCGTCGTCATCTCCGGCTTCGTCGCACTCACGCTCTCGCCGGCGATGTGCGCGCGCATGCTGAAGCACCACGACAAACACAATTGGCTATACAACCTGTTCGAGCGCGGCATCGCCGGCTTGACCCGGGGCTATCGCGGCGCGTTGACGGCCGTGCTCAAGGCGCGCCCGGTCATCGTCGTCGTCTTCCTGGCGCTGGCCGGCACGGTCTATTACCTCGGCCACTACAAGCTGAAGGAGGAGCTGGCGCCGACCGAAGACCGCGGCTTCCTGATGGGCATCATGCTGGCGCCGGAGGGCTCGACGATCGGCAGCAGCGAGGATTCGCTGCATCGCCTGGAAGCGCTCTACGACAAGGTGCCTGAGAAAAATCGCTATTTCGTGGTGATGGGATATCCGGTCGTGTCCCAAGGCATCTCGTTCCTGCGCGTCGTCGATTGGGAGCAGCGCTCACGCAACATCACGGAGGTCGCCGGCCAGCTCGGGCCGCAGATGTTCGGCGGCATCCCCGGCGTGCTCGCCTTTCCGGTCGTGCCGCAGTCGCTGGGACAGGGCATCAACAGCCGGCCCATCGAATTCGTGATTCAGACGACCGCGAGCTATGCCGAGCTGCAGGCGCTTACCGACAAGGTGCTGGCGGCGGCGCGCGGCAATCCCGGCCTGATCAATCTGGACACCGATCTCAAACTGAACAAGCCGGAGATCAAGGTCCGCGTCGATCGCGAGAAGGCCGCCGACATGGGCATTCCCGTTGACACCATCGGCCGCACGCTCGAGACCCTGCTGGGCGGTCGCGACGTCACGCGCTTCAAGCGCTCCGGCGATCAGTACGACGTCATCGTGAAGGTCGACAACAGCGGGCGCACCACGCCGCGCGATCTCATGCAGATCTACGTGCGCGGCCGCGGCGACACCATGGTGGAGCTGGCCAACCTGATCGACTACCGGGAAGGCGTCGCGCCGCGCGAGCTCAACCACTTCAACAAGCTGCGGGCGGTCACACTCACCGCGAGCTTGGCGCCCGGCTACAGCCAGGCCGAGGGACTCGCCTTCCTCGAGCGGACGGTGCGGCAGACGGCGACCGGCGACGTGCAGATCGACTATGGCGGCGCCTCCCGCGAATTCAAGCAGTCGGCCTCCAGCCTCTACATCCTGATCGCCCTTGCGGTCGTCTTCATCTATCTGATGCTGGCGGCGCAGTTCGAGAGCTTCGTCGATCCCCTCATCATCATCGTGTCGGTGGTGCCGGCCGTGGCCGGCGCCCTGCTCGTGCTCGATCTCACCGGCGGCACCCTCAACGTCTACACCAAGATCGGCCTGGTGACCCTGCTGGGCCTCATCACCAAGCACGGCATCCTCATCGTGGAGTTCGCCAATCAGCTGCGCGAGCAGGGCCGCGACAAGCGGCAGGCGGTGATCGAATCGGCGGTCTTGCGGCTGCGCCCGATCCTCATGACCACCGGCGCCATGGTCCTCGGCGCCATACCGCTGGCGCTGGCGACGGGGGCCGGGGCCGAGAGCCGCCAGCAGATCGGCTGGGTCATCGTCGGCGGCATGGCCTTCGGCACGCTCTTTACCTTGTTCGTGGTGCCGACCTTCTACACCCTGTTCGCCGGCCGCCGGCCGGCCCTGGCGGCCGCAGAACGGGAGCGGCGGATGGCGGCCGCGGACGTCGGCCTGGCGAAGGCCGCCGGGGAATAAGCGCGCCGCTCCTTTGTTGATTGCAGGAGTGGCGCTCCAGCGCGTATCGATTCGACGGGATATGCTGCGGCGCCAACAAGGAGTGCGGCCATCGACGACTTCGGTCAGCTGATTTCGGCGCAAATCCCGCACCTTCGGCGCTACGCCTATGCCCTCATGGGCGACCGCGACCGCGCCGACGACCTGGTGCAGGACTGCCTGGAGCGGGCCTGGAGCCGCGCCCATCTGTGGCGGGAAGGCAATATCCGGGGTTGGCTGTTTACCATCATGCACAATGTCAGCGTCAATGCCCGCCGGCGCGACTATCGCGCCCCGCCCCTGACCTCGCTGGACCGGCCGGGCCTGGAGCCGTCGACGCGCGCGACCCAGGAGGACCACCTGTCGATCGTCGCCCTGCGCGATGCCGTCAACAGCCTGCCGCGCGAGCAGGAAGAGGTCATCCTGCTGGTCGGGTTGGAGGAATTCAGCTACGCCGAAACCGCCGATATCCTGGGCGTGCCCATGGGCACGGTCATGTCGCGGCTGCATCGCGGCCGCGAGCGGCTGCGCCAGGTGCTGACCAATCAGGGCGGCGCCAGCCTGCGGAGGGTCAAGTGACCGCCGAACTTCCCATCAACGACGACGACCTGCACGCCGCGGCCGACGGCCGCTTGCCGCCTGAACGACAAGCCGAGGTCGAGGCCGCCGTCGCCGGCAGCGCCGATGCCGCCGCGCGTGTCGGTTTCTACCGCCACCTCAATGCCGCGCTCCACACCGGATATGACTTTATGCTTAACGAGCCGGTGCCTGCCCGCCTGGCGGCACGGCCGCGGCGGGGGGGCTGGCAGGCGCTGACCCGCGTCGCCGCCGCCATCGCCCTGCTGGCGGCGGGTGCCACCGGCGGCTGGCTGGCGCACGATCTGAGCGGCGGATATGAACAGCAGGCGGAGGCGCTGGCCGATCTGGCGGCCGAAGCCCACGTCGTCTACGCCTCCCAGGTGAGCAACCCGGTCGAGATACCGAAGGCCGAGCAGGATCATCTGCTGGCGTTGCTGTCCAAGAACCTCGACCGTCCGGTCCGCGTACCCGATCTCTCGGCGATCGGGTATGATTTCCTGGGCGGCCGGCTGCTGCCGTCAGGCCGCAACATGGCCGGGCAGCTCATGTTCCAGAATGTCGCCGGCAACCGCGTGACGCTCTACTTCACACCGGCGGTCGACCAGCGGGACTCGGCCTTCCGCTTCATTCCTGTCGAGGGCGTCTCCGTCTACTACTGGCACGACGACGATTTCGCCTACGCCCTGGCCTCGGAAGTGCCGCGCGAGCAGCTGAAGGCGATCTGCAACGAGGTCTACAGCAAGCTCAATCCCAACGCCGGCCCGGTGGAATGGTGAATCGCAAACGGGGCGCCACCGGCGCCCCGCTGCTCCGATCGATCGTCTGATCTCGGGTTACTGACCGGTGGGCGCCGGCGGCGGAACATCGCCGGAGC
>JBGPEQ010000099.1:0-9762 GCA_041482855.1 Dongiaceae bacterium
ATGCCGCCGCCGATGATGACGGCGCGGGCCGTCGACGGGACCGACGTCATAGACTCCTCAAAGCTGCTTCAGGCTGTTGTAGGCGCGCTCGAAACGGGCGAGATAATCGTTGGTATACGCGACATAGTCAAAATCGAGAGTCGAATGGTGCTCAGCGACCATGCTCCACATCGCCTCGCGCAGCAGGGAGGCGCACTTCATGGCGTGGTAGCGGCGCCACAGTTCTCCCGTGAGCGGCCGTTCGAAATAGGTTTCGAGCAGCCACTTCTCGTCGGCCGTGGCGACCTCGTTGTTCGAGCAGAGATTGCCGAGATCGAACAGCGGGCTGTTGAAGCCGGCGTAGTCCCAATCGATGAGCCACAAGCGCTTGCCGTCGTCGATGAAATTGGCCGGGAGCAGATCATTGTGGCCGAATACGACGTCGATCGGCCCGACCATCGCCTTGAGGTCCGCACCGACTCCGAGTAACCGCGGCAGTTCCGGAACCATGCGGCTCCCGCAGTCGGCCAAGGTTTGCGCGTAGTCGCGGAAGATCTGGAACACCCAGAAGATCAACGCCGGCCCGCGGAAATGCCCAGGCATCTCGCGGTGGCAGCGCCGCAGCAGCGGCAGGATGCGCCGCAAATTGGCCGGCTGGCATACGTCGTCGGCTGTGAAGGTCTTGCCATCGATGTACTCGAAAACGATGGCGCCGGGTTCGTGATGCAGGACAGCCGGCGACAGCCCCGCGGCGGCGGCGGCTCGGCTGGCAGCCAGTTCATGAAAACGCAGAATTCCGTGCACGGCGATGTCGTCGCCGATGCGCACGAAGTGCCGCCGGCCGCGATCGGTCACGACGAAGTTGGCGTTGGTGATGCCGCCCTTCAGCGGTTCCGGCGCAACCGGACCGGACCAGCAGGAGAGCGCGGACGCCCGGGTGCGTGGGTCGATGCTGTTCATGACGGTCACGCGAGCCCGAACCGCTCCTTCACGCGCCGGCTCCAGGCGCTGATGAGCCGGTCGGCAACGATGCCGATGCAGGCGGTGCACAGGCCAGCGACTATGCCGCGGCCAGGGTCGGCCTTCGACAGGGCGGTGAATATCTCCTGGCCGAGGTCGCGCGTGCCGATCATGGCCGCGATGATGTCCATGGCGATCGCGAACATAAGCACTTGGTTCACGCCGAGCATGATCTCGGGGAGCGCCAGGGGAATCTGGACGCGCCACAGCAGCTGGCGGCGCGTGCACCCGGCCATGTTGGCAGCCTCGAGCAGCGCCGGCGCTACCTGGCGCAGGCCGTGATTAGTGTATTTGATGGCGGGCGTCACCGCGTAGAGGACGATGCCCAGCATCGCCGCGACGTCGCCGACACGCAGAAACATGACGGCCGGGATCAGGAACACGAACAGAGGAATCGTTTGCAGCGTGTCCACGACAATGGTGAGGATGCGGTTGGCGAACTCGCTGCGGGCGGCGAGAACGCCGAGCGGCATGCCGATCACGCAGGCGACGATGGTCGAGACTCCGCACAGATACACCGTCAGGACCATGAATGGCCAGAACCCGGAAAGCGCGCAAAACGCGGTCAAGAGACCCGCGAGCAAGGCGAGCGCCCGGCCGCCGAGCCGGTAGCCCGCCAGACCGAGCAGGGCAACGACGGCCGCCCATGGCAAGGCCAGCAGGAAATTCTTGAACGGATTCAGCACGTAGAGCACCAGGAAGGTGCGTACGGCCTCGATATAGTCGAACAGCGTCTGGACCAGCCATCTGATGGTGGCATCCCACCAGGGCGCGGTCGTGACTGTCATGGTTTTCGGCAGCCTGGCGAGCTCCGGCACGGCCATCGACAGAAGTGTGCACAGCACCAGTGCTGCGAGCGCCGCAACGATCCACGGGTTGCGTTGCCAGAAAACTTCGCCGGGCAGCCGCATGGTCGGCTTTTGACTGGCAATGGCCTTGATCAGGCGATCGAAGGTGATGGCGATCAGCACGATCGAAGCGCCGGCTTCCAGCGCGGTCCCGACTTTGAGTGCGCGCAGGGCCAGCAGGACATCGAAC
The DNA here is from genome assembly GCA_041482855.1 of Dongiaceae bacterium. Taxonomy (GTDB): domain Bacteria; phylum Pseudomonadota; class Alphaproteobacteria; order Dongiales; family Dongiaceae; genus JBGPEQ01. The sequence goes on from JBGPEQ010000099.1 coordinate 2,038, forward strand.
CCCAGTCCCCCCGCGCCGATCATCGAGGCAACGATCAGCATGTTCATGGTCGAGTTGACGTTCTGGTTGATGCCGAGCATCAGCGACGATTGCGCCGACGGGACGAGGATGCGCCACAGCTGTTGCCGGCGCGTGCAGCCGGCCATGACCCTAAACTCGCGCACATCCGCCGCAACCTGCTGCAGGCCGAGCGTCGTGTTGCGAATCATCGGCGGCAGCGCATACACCAGCGTAGCAAGCATGGCCGAGACCGGATTGTTGCCGAAGAACATCAACTGCGGCACCAGATAGGCGAATGTCGGCGTCGCCTGCGCCAGATCAAGCAGCGGCACGATGACCCACTTATTCAGCCGCGGCGACCGATAGCCGAGGATCCCGATCAGCGCGCCGAGTGTAACGCCGAGCGGAATCGCAATTGCCACGACCGCCAGGGTCTTCATGGCGCTCGACCACTGGTTGAAGAAGGCGAGATAGAGGCAGGTGAGGCCAGCGAGCAAAGCGAGCCGCTGGCCACCGAAGCGATAGGCGATGATCGTAAGGGCCAGGCCGATGCCGGTCCAAGGCAGCGGCGGCAGCCTCGCCGCATCCGCTCCGCTGCCGAGCCTGAATCCTCGTTCCAGGAGTCCGAAGGCGAGATTGAGCGGAACTTCAAGAACGGATTTCACGAAGCGAGTGGCAGGTTGAATGGTGTCGATCAGAAAGTTGGTAATGCCTCCGGCCCATGCCCGAACCGGCACGAGCCATTCATCGGGGTAGACGTAGAACTCAGGAACGATCGGATAGAAATCGTCACGATACTTCACGAAATACAGTGTCGCTGCGATCGCCACTACCCAGATTGCCGGCCATGGCGATAGCTTTTGGACCTGCGCAACTCGGGCAACGGCCGCGGCCGTCATGTCGCCTTGCGCCCAGCCAACAGGTCGATGACGACGTCGCGTTGAATCTCGCCGATCAGCGTGCCGGCCTCGTCGACGACGCCGAACGGCTGTGCGCTGGCGACGATCGCCGCCGCAAAGCTCGCGGCCCGGTCGCCGATGCGGACCCGCGCGGTGTACGTCGCTCCATCGCGACAGGGCCGCATCAGAGCGCCGGCCGAGATGACCTTTGCCCGCTGGACGTCGCGCGTGAACTCCGCCACGTAATCGGTCGCCGGACGCGTGACCAGGTCTTCCGGCGAGCCGATCTGGATGATCTCGCCGTCCTTCATGATGGCGATGCGATCGGCCAGGCGGATCGCTTCGTCGAAATCGTGGGTGATGAAGACGATGGTCTTGCGCAGCAGGTTTTGCAGCCGCAGGAACTCGTCCTGCATCTCGCGCCGGATCAGGGGGTCCAAAGCGGAGAACGGTTCGTCGAGGAACCAAGCGTCGGGCTCCACAGCGAGGCTCCGAGCGATGCCGACGGGCTGTTGCTGGCCGCCCGACAATTGGCGCGGGTAGTATTGTTCGCGTCCCTTGAGGCCGACGAGTTCGATTATCTCGCGAGCCCGTTGTTCCCGTTTGGCCCGGACGATGCCTTGAACCGCCAAGGGGAAGGCCACGTTGTCGAGTACCGTGAGGTGCGGCAAGAGGGCGAAGTGCTGGAACACCATGCCCATCTTGTGGCGCCGGATCTCGATCAGCTCGCGCTCATTTGCCTGCAAGAGATCGCGGCCTTCGAACAGGATCTCGCCGGCCGTCGGTTCGATCAGCCGCGTCATGCAGCGGACCAGCGTCGACTTGCCCGATCCCGACAAGCCCATGATGACGAAGATCTCGCCCTCGTGGACATCGAGCGTGACCGCGCGGACCGCGCTTACGAGGCCGGCTGCTGCGACCTCCTCGCCGGTTGGCGCGGCCTGTCGGCCGCGCAGCAACGCCTCCGCGTTGCGGCCGAACAGCTTCCAGACGTTCCGGCAACCGATCTGCGTGGTTCGACTCACGCGCGTTGGGCCCGAGTGGCTGCTGGTGTCAGTCGCCATGAGCGCAGATTCGCAAGGGCCCCATCGCAGACATTAACGCCATGTTCGAGATTGCTGAGCGCAATTGCATGGGTTGAAACATGAATGAGCGGGCCAGGCGCCCGCTCATCCAGCCGATTCTTAAGGTTCTTGCGGCACTCCGTCCAACTCAGTTCGTCGCCGACACCCAGGCCCGCCACCTCGCCTCGTTGGCATCGACCCAAGCTTGCGCCACGTCTTCGATGCTCTTGTTCTCGAGGTCCACCTGCCCGGCAAGAAGGCCAAGCTCCTTGGCGTCGAGCGTGTAGTTTTTGACGACGTGGTACGCGACCGGCCAGGTGTTCTTCATTTCGGCCCAGCCGTACTTCCAGATCTCACCGTGCGGTTTGCCGCAGTCATAGGCCTTGTCGGGGTTGAGGCCCCACTTGGGGTCATTGTAGCAGTCGGCCGTATACTCCGGGAACTGGATCCATTCGCCCTCGTACTTCGCTGGCGCCCAGTGCGGCGAATAGATCCACAGCATGATCGGTGCCTTGCGATCCTCGGCCGACTGCAGTTCGGCGAACATCGCGGCGTCGGTGCCGGCTCGCACGACGTCGAACGGCACGCCGAGCGCCTGCACCCGTTCCTCGTCGAAGCCGCCCCAGGTGGCCGGGCCCGCGAGATATCGTCCCTTGGGCGCGGTCTCCGGCGTCGAGAACGCTTCGGCGCATTTCGGATCCTTCAGTGCCTCCCAATTCGGCAGCCCCGGGCACTTCTCCTTCATGTAGATGGGGTACCACCACTCTTCCTTGGCCTTGGGGCCGAGCTTTCCCAGATTCTCGGTCTTGCCCGTCGCGTCCGAGGCCCGCATCGCCTCCTGGGCCGTGGTATCCCACTCTTCCATGATGACGTCGATGTCGCCATTCGTCAGGCTCGTGGTCAGGCTCGACAGATAGTCTGCCGTCACATACTCGACGTTGTACCCGAGCTTCTTGTAGATATCGCCCAGGATGTTGGCGTTGACGTTGACGCTGGTCCAGTCGAACAGCGCGATCTTGATGGGATCTTGAGATTCCGGGGCTCCGGCAACGGCGCTCTCCGGATGGGCGGCCGCAATTAACCCGCAGACGGCGGCGGCCAGCGCCACGGCCTTGCTCTCGCGTCTAAGCATGAATTCGTCTCCCTTGTCGTGTTTCTTGTGAAGCGATTGTTCTCGATTCGGTCTGCGCTGCAGATCGCAGGTTGCGAATGGCGATATGAAACTACCGCCGGTGCGGAAGTAGCAAGACCAAAAAAGCACCGGGGCTGCCCAAATCTGCGTCAGTGGTCTAGAATTGGTCTTCAGCCAGCGCCAGCGTGCTGTCGCCGCCGGACCTGACCGTCTCGGACAAGCCGCCGGCCTGCGGCAACAGGTTTGCCGCATAAAAACGGGCGATGCTTTCCTTGGCGGCGAGGTAGTCGCTTTGCTCAGCCCCATCGGCCCTTCGGCGGCGCGCCGCGAGGGCAGACTTCGCCAGCAACCAGCCGCCGACGACTGTCCCGACCAGGGCCTGATAGGGCGAGGCGACCGCAAGCGCCTTCGTCTTATCGTGTTTCATGGCGCTGACGAGCGAACCGGTTGCGGTGGAGAGCTGCTCGATTGCTTCACCCAGTCGCGCCGCTACTGATGGCTCCCCGTCCGCTCCCTTGGTCGCCTCGAATGTCGTGTTCATGGCGCCGATCAACGCGCGCATAGCCGCACCGTCATCGCGCGCCAGCTTGCGGCTGACGAGGTCGATCGCCTGGATGCCGTTCGTCCCTTCATAGATCGGTGCGATGCGGGCGTCGCGGAAGTGCTGGGCGACGCCAGTCGATTCGATGAATCCGAGACCGCCATGGACCTGGATTGCAGTGGATGCTACGGCGCATCCCGTATCCGTGCACCAAGCCTTCACCACCGGCGTCAGAAGGTCCACGAGGGATTGGTTCCGCGCGCGCTCGGCGGTGTCCGGATGACGCCGGGCGCGATCGATGGAACCGGCGACGAACGCGACCAGCGCCCGCATGGCCTCGATCTGCGCCCGCATGGTCATGAGCATGCGGCGCACGTCGGGATGACGGATGATGGGTACCGCAGACGGGTCGCCGCCATCGATCGTGCGGCCCTGAATTCGCGTTCGCGCGTAGTCGCGGGCCTGCTGGTAGGCCCGCTCGGCGATGGCGAGGCCCTCGATGCCCACCGACAGCCTCGCATTGTTCATCATCGTGAACATGTACTCGATGCCGCGATTCTCCTCGCCGATCAGCTCGCCGATGGCCCCGGTATTGTCGCCATAGGCCATGACCGCCGTCGGGCTGCCGCGGATGCCCAGCTTGTGTTCGAGGGCGACGCAGCGCAGGTCATTGCGATCGGCGAGCATCCCGTCGGGACCGACCAGAAACTTCGGCACGATGAACAGCGATATGCCCTTGACGCCCGGCGGTGCCTCTGGCGTGCGGGCGAGCACCATGTGCACGATGTTCTCGGCCATGTCGTGCTCGCCAAATGTGATGAAGATCTTTTGCCCGGTGATGCGATAGAAGTCGCCGTCCTTGACCGCGCGCGCCCGCAGCGCGCCGACGTCGGAGCCGGCCTGCGGCTCCGTCAGGTTCATCGTGCCGCTCCACTCGCCGCTGACCAGCTTCGTCAGATAGGTCCGCTTTTGAACGGCGCTCCCGTGCGACGCCAGCAGCTCTACCGCGCCCTGGGTCAACAGCGGGCACAGGCTGAACGCCATGCAGGCAGAGCTCACCATCTCCTGGATCGCCGCCGCCAACGCGCAGGGCAGGCCCTGGCCGCCATACTCGGGATCGAACTGGAGGCTGTTCCAGCCGGCAGCGACGAACTTCGCATAGGCGTCGCGGTAGCCATCGGGCGTGCGCACGACACCGTTCTCGAGTTGACTGCCCTGTTCGTCGCCGCTCCGATTGAGGGGCGCCAGCGCGCCCGCGGCGAACTTCCCGGCTTCGTCCAAGATCGACTGCACCAGGTCCGGCGTCGCATCGGCGTAGCCGGGCAAGGTCGCGATCTCGCCGATGCCGGCAATTTCCTCCAACATGAAAATCATGTCGCGCAGAGGTGCAGTGTAGGTCATGGCCGCACGTCAGATCACTTTGCCGGGGTTCATGATGTTGTGGGGATCGAGCGTTTGCTTGATCCGCCGCATCAGCTCGAGTTCGATCGCCGGCTTGTACCGTTGCAGGTCGTCGCGCCGCAGGCGGCCGATGCCATGCTCGGCACTGATGCTGCCATCGAGCGCGGCCACGATGTCGTGGACGATGCGGTTCAATTCGGGCTGGCGGGCGAGAAACTCGGCCGCATCCATCGCCTCCGGCTGATACAGGTTGAAATGAATATTGCCGTCGCCGATATGGCCGAACGGCACCGGCCGCACACCGGGCAACGCCGATGTCACCGCCGCCAGTGCTCGCGCCATGAACGCGGGCACGCGCGACACCGCCACGGACACGTCGTGCTTGATGCTGGCGCCGGCAAATTTCTGCAGCTCGACGATCGACTCGCGCACGAACCAGAGCCGTCGCGATTGCTCGGCGCTCTCCGCCACGGTGGCATCGGCGATCAAGCCGTCTGCCAGGGCCTGTTCGAGCGCCTTCTCGAGAGCGCCGCGCAAACCGCTGTCGTCGATCGCGGATGTCAGCTCGATCAGCACATAGTAGTCGCGCCGCTCGCGTAGCGGTTCAACCACGCCCGCGACATATTTCTGCCCGAGGTCGATGCCGACGCGCGGCAGCAGTTCGAAGCTGGTGACGGCATCGCCGCTCGTGGCCCGGCAGCGGCTCAGCAGCTCCACCGCCGCCGACAGGTCGGCCACGGCGACGAAGGCGGTGACCCGCTCGCGCGGCTTGGGAAACAGCTTCAGGACGGCGGCGGTGATGATGCCGAGCGTGCCCTCGGCGCCGAGGAAGAGCTGTTTCAGATCATAGCCTGTGTTGTCCTTGCGCAATCCGCGCAGCCCGTCCCACACCCGTCCGTCCGACAGCACCACTTCGAGGCCCAGCACGAGCTCACGCGCGTTGCCATAGCGCAGAACGGTGATGCCGCCGGCATTGGTCGAAAGATTGCCGCCGATCTGGCAGCTGCCCTCGGCCGCCAGGCTCAGGGGGAACAGCCGCTCTGCCTGGCTGGCTGCGTCCTGCACTTGGGCGAGGATACACCCGGCCTCCGCCGTGATCGTGTAGTTGGCGGCGTCAATGGCTCGCACCCGGCTCATGCGCGACAGGCTCAACAGAATCTCATCGCCCGTCTCCGACGGAATCGATCCGCCGCACAGGCTGGTGTTACCGCCTTGCGGTACGATCGACACGCCCGCCTCGGCGCACAGTCTGACGACGTCCGCCACCTCCGCCGTCGACACCGGGCGAACCAGCAGAGGCGTTCGACCGTGATAGCGCCGACGCCAATCGATGAGCTGCGGTGCCAGGGCGGTCGCGTCGTCGCTCCATCCTTTCGGGCCGACGATGGCCTTGATGCGTTCGAGCACATCGCCCGGCACCGGCTGTCGGCGCGGATGCAGGAGTTCCTTCATGACTCTCGCAACCTAGCGCGACTTGTCGCCGCACAACAGCCCTTCCGGCTGCCGGCCTCGGACTGTCGGCTACCGGCGGCCGCGCCGAACGCCTATTCTTGCCGCATGCCCGTCGTGCACACCGAGAAGGACGAACCTGTTCTTACCGCCATCGCCAATGGCAGACCGGTGATGCTGTTCGATGGCGTCTGCAATCTGTGCAGCGGCTCGGTGCATTTCGCTATCGCCCGCGACCCTGCGGCGAAGCTGCGGTTCGCAGCCATCCAATCGCCGCACGGCCAGGACTTCCTCCGGCGCCGCGGCCTGCCCATCGACCGGTTCGAGACTTTCTATCTGATCGACGGCGGCCGCGTTTATGAGAAGTCGACTGGCTTCCCGCATATGGTCGGCTATCTGCGCTGGCCGTGGCCGCTTCTGCGGGCGATGTGGGTCGTGCCAAAGCCGTTGCGCGATTGGCTCTATGATCGCATTGCGCTCAATCGCTACCGCTTGTTCGGCCGGCGCCAGACCTGCCTCGTGCCAACGGCGGAAATCGCCAGCCGGTTTCTCGACTAACGCGCTGCCGCTCGTCGCAGGCGGTCGTTGATGGCGCGGCCGAGGCCGTGGTCCGGAATTGGCATCACGGCAATGCCACTTAGCCCCGACCGGTCCAATGCGCGCAGCATCGCGAAGAGATTGGCCGCTGCTTCCACGAGATCGCCGCCTGGGCTCAGATTCTCCACCGCCGCCGCGCCCGCGATTGAACAGGCACCGAACGCCAGCAATGCCTCGCGCGGCCGCACTTCCCGGGCATCGAGCCGCAGCGGCAGTTCGGGCGCGTAGTGACTTGCCAGCAGGCCCGGCGACTTCGGCGCCGCGTCGTCGGCCGCCGCCGGCGCGGCCAGCGGTCCAATCGCGTCCGTGAGCTCTTCCGAAATCACGCCGCCAGGCCGCAGCAAGACCGGCATCGCTCCGGTCAGGTCGAGCACCGTCGATTCGATGCCGATCGGGCAGCGGCCGCCGTCGAGGATCATCGCCACTTTCGCACCGAGCGAGCGGGCGACGTGTTCGGCCGTGGTCGGGCTGATCTTGCCCGATGCATTGGCGCTCGGCGCAGCGATCGGGCGGCCGCAGGCGGTGAGCAACGCCTGAGCGACCAGATGATCGGGCACCCGCACGGCCAGGCTATCAAGACCGGCGCTGGCGAGGAGGGAGACCGTGCAATCTGGGCGACGCGGCAGCACCTGGGTCAAAGCG
>JBGPEQ010000100.1:0-9762 GCA_041482855.1 Dongiaceae bacterium
CTCGACCGCATCGCCACCCACATCCTGGCCTTCGAGGGCGACAGCCGGGTGGTGTGGTTCGAGGGCAACTACCAGGACTACGAGGCCGACCGCCACCGCCGCCTGGGCGCCGACGCCGATCAGCCGCACCGCATCAAGTACAAGCCGCTGACGCGCTGAGGCAGGGGCCTGATGCCGGGTATCAGGTATCGGGCATCGAAGAACGGCGGTGCGGATCCAAAAGGCGACGATGGAGCCCACCCGCCTGCCGAAGTCCGCCTGCGGCCTGCAGCTTTCGGCGGCGGGCTCGTACGGCGGGCAGGTGCCCAGCGGGAAAAGTGCCTCGCCACAGAGGATACCGCTGCCTGGACGGGGGAGGGTCGACTCGCAAAACTCGAAATTCAACCCTTACGCATTGCTCGGCGCGGCGGGTACACCCGGGAGGATCGGTCAGGGCGTGCGACCAAATTTTTTTGAATCTGAGGAACAACCCCATGTAAAGGAAGTTAACGCGGGGGTTGCGGCGGCGCTGGGGCGGCAACAGCGGAGACTTCGGCACTCTTGGGCGGAGGCCGTCGGATGATTCTGATCCACGATGTCAAAAATCGAGCCGGTGGATAGGCGCACCATCGACTAGAACATTGTAAGAACATTTCCGGTAAAAGTCAAGCGCAAGTTGCGCGGCGCGATAGTCGGGTCGCTAGACTCGGTGGTTTCCGCGGCACGCAGGAAGCCCTGAGCGCGTGACATCGATCACAGACGATGCGGGCGAGTGCGGTTAAGATCGGCCCGAGCACGTCAAGGGATCCCATCATGGAAGTCTACGGTCAGCCCGTCAGCGCCCGGGGCTACGACATCATCGAGGATCCGACGTTCCTGTGCTGGATGCCTGTCCTCACGGTTGTCGGCGACGTCGTAACCCATCCCTTCAACAGCGGGTACAAGGTGCATGTCTCCGTCGACGCGGGCGACGCCGAGCGGGTGGCGCGCCGCCTGCTGCCGGAGCTGCAGTCCCTGGATCTCGATCACAAGGTGGTCTATCCGCTCAGCGAATACATCGTGATGAATGCCGGCGAACAGCGAGGCAAGTTCATCACCATCTATCCCGGCCCCATCCTGGAGGGCTTCACCCAGCTTGTGGGCGCCATCGATCCGGTCCTTGAGGGCATGAACGCACGGCCGGGTCCACAACCGATGGACCGCCAATCGGGCCACAGCCAGGTGGAGCGCCGCATCGGGCGGAGCGGGCTGCTGTTCTACATCGTCTCCAGGCGCTATCGCGACTAGACGGTCGCTTCCGGGATCGTCGGGAGCAGTTGCCGATCTCTGCCGAGCGCTGGTCGAGTCGACAAGACCCTCTGCGCTAGGCGCAATGAGGGAATTTGCCGGCGGTTGCCTACCCGGACCGGCGCTTGAGCTGACTCCGACCCCGAATATAGCGGAAGCAACCGCGTTTCATGATTTTGCCACGCCCGAGGAAGCATTTTCCACGCGGAGCCGCGGAGGACGCGGAGTGCATCGAATCCTCGCCTGCAAGCTGCGAGCGAGATGGGCGGATTGCAGAGGACCGTAGTTGACCCGAATGCTCTCCACGTCTCCGCGTGCACAGGACAGCCGCTGGGCAATAGCGACCCAGGCGAAGACGACCAAAGTCCATATGCAATTGCCTCGCCGCTCGGCCGGCTCGCGTCGATCGAGCGTCAAAGGGCCTATGGTTCGTTCGCTAAGGGCCAATACGGCTCTCCGCTGCATGGCGCGGCGGCCACGTAGGCTTTGCCGAATCTTTCTATCAGTGCCGTCTCGAGACGTGCGATGTCGGCTTTGGTATTCGCCTTGAGTTCATCATTTCCCATGGGGCCCATGATATCGATGCAAATTCGCACACCGCGCGGACGGCCTTCGATCGTCGCGTCGAGGTAGGCGCGTCCATCCTGCATCATGAAACTGATAGAGACCTTGTTGCCCGCAGCAACGCCCTGGCTCTCGGTTGGCAATTCGGTCGCGCGCCGCGCGCCCATGCGTAGCATCATTTCATCGACTGCTCGAGCCGCCTCATTTTTCGTCTGTTGTCGCGCGAAGGCCTGAATCTCCTCCGTGACAGGACTCGGATCTCCGATGAAAATGAAACAGCCCGTAAGAGTCGGAAAGAGCGCCATCGACAGGAACGCAGCGTGCAGATGCCGGCGAGTCCATGATCTCATGACGAAATGTGCCCGTAGTCATTCATTGCAACCGATCAACCGACCAAGACTTTACGGCGTCCGTGAGGCGGCGATCCGGCAGGCGTTGCGGACAGGCGAGGGATCTGTGTGACCTGGTGCTGGTCCAGCTGGCGTTTCGCACTCGCTCCGGGGCGAAGTCCTGAGAATTCGGTTGCCCGGGTTTCGCGTCTGACTTCAATATTCCGCCCCGGCCGCAGGCGGAGCGCGAAGGCATGAGCGAGTTTCACCTCTACATCGGCAACAAGTGCTTTTCGTCCTGGTCACTGCGGCCGTGGATCGCGCTCAGGCAGTGCGGCATCCCGTTCGAGGAAACGCTGATCAGGCTGCGCACGCCGGAGACGGCCGCGAACCTCGCCAAGGTTTCGCCCACCGGCCTGGTGCCGGTGCTGCTGCACGGCAAGACCGTGATCTGGGAGACGCTGGCCATCCTCGAATACCTGGCGGACCTGTTCCCGGACCGGCAGCTTTGGCCAGCGGACCGCGAGGCGCGGCGGCTGGCGCGCTGCGTGGCGACGGAGATGCATTGCGGATTCCTGGAGCTGCGCTATGGCTGGCCGATGAACCTGCGGCGGCCGAAGGACCGCAAGCCGCTCGAGGGCGCGGGCGCCGAGCATGAGCGGCGCATCCAGGCGCTCTGGCGCCAGTGCCGCCAGGCTCATGGCGCCGGCGGGCCGTTCCTGTTCGGCCACTTCACGGCGGCGGACGCCATGTATGCGCCGGTCGTGACGCGCTTCGACACCTACGGCGGCAAGCTCGACGACGACATCCGCGCCTATGTGGATACGGTCCTCGCTACGCCCGCGATGAAGCAGTGGTACGCTGAAGCCGCGAAGGAGCCGTGGCCGGAGCCGGGACCGGACGAGTGAGCGCGTACCCGGAGCGGTCGAACCCGGGTCACTCCGACCCCCAATTCAACATCAGTCCCGCGGGTCCGGCGTCGCGATCGCGCTAGGCGACGGCGAGTTTCACCAGGGAGAAAGAAACGGCGTAGATCACGCCCGCGACCACTCCGAGAGACTTCAGGGGATGGTCGTCGATATCAAGCAGCCACTTGAATTTCTGCCAACCCGGATCGATCCAGGAAAGCAGCCTGACCAGCCATCCCGAGGCAAGAAACAGCCACATCCAAGCGACGGTAAACATCGACGTATAGATGAAAACGCCGAGTGTGGGCCATTCGGGATTGTAGGTTGAATCGTAGCCAAAGCCGAAACCGAGCAAGACGTTATGGTTCCAAGCGCCCTGCCACAGCCGGGCAAGTTGATCAACACTCAGCAAATCCCATTTGACCAGAATAAGCGCCAGAACCGCAGCCGTGAGGAAAGAGATAACGAAATATACCAGTAAGCATGCAAGCGTACCGGCAAGCGACGCAACCAGCCATGCCAAGCGGTTCTTCATGCGGAGCATCACGCCCATGATCTTTCGACTGACGATCAGGCTGAGAAAGTCCCCGGGCACGTTGAATAGGAGAAAGAAGAGGGGCAGCCAGATGAACGCGCGCGAAGTGCAATGAGGGTCGTCGATCCGGAGCGGTGTGCGACAATTGCCTATGTAGTCGACGTAGCCAGCGAAAGAATCGGGCCGGAGCGCATACCAGAGGAATGTCAGCGCCGCGCACAGGACGAGGGACGCTATCGTGCATCGAAAGAAGGTTTTCCAGGTGAGCAGCCGCGTTCCAAAGACGCGGTCGAATATGACGAGAAAGTGGTCCGGCCAGGACAAGGATCCCAAGTTGGAGCGCCGCAACCAGTCTGTCACTGCCTTCTTGAAATCGTCGGAGGCGACTCCTTCGACCCAGGTGAACCCGCCCACGATGGAGCCGGTGATCGCTACGATCCCGCCAACCCAGCCAAAGAGGACATGCAAGTCGACCATTTGCGCCTCGTCGCTCCGGGAAACCCGAGCCTCGCCACGACACGATCAGACGTGGCTGGACGGGCCACCAAATGCCATTCTAGCACAAGGCGTCGGTATCCGGCCCCTCTACTCGCGTGACGTCTAAGCAGAGTTCACTTGGAAACATCGCATTTCAGGTTGTCACCCCGCGAGAGCGGGGGTCCAGGGCCAACGACGGAGCGGTCGCCCTGGGGTCCCGCTTTCGTGCGAACGACGTCGTAAGTGTGTCCCAATCTGCGAACGCCTGCCTAGCCTAGGCAGAGGCCGTCCGCCGTGTTGTTCGCTTCATTGGACTCCCCGACCTGGCCGGCCGAGTCGACGGTGATCCGGAAACCGCAATCCGGGCTGAAGCAGCCGTTCGGTATCGGAGCGAGAACGTCGGCAGAGGCGCCGGCGGCCAGCGCGGGCGTGCTCAGGACGACGGGCGCACCGACACTGAATTTCACGGTCGTCTGCGAAGCTTGCGCAGGAGCGGCACCCTGGTTCTTGACGGTGACCGTCAACCGATTCTGGGCGTCCCGCCTGCAGAAGCCGTTCGGGCCGGAGGACGGCTGCGGATTGAGCGGTATCAGGTCCGGCAGTCCCGCCGCCTGCAAGCGCCGCGGCGAAACCCGCTCGATGAAGAGCGTCTCGACCCTCTCCGTCGATCCGGCCGCCGTGTAGACGGCCACTACATCCAGCTCGACAGTCGATTCGATGACGACGAATCCCTTGAGAAACCTTCTTTCGTCGGCATGCCTGAGAATGTCGGGGCAATCGATTTCGAGTGCCTCATCCTTGTCGAGACCGGCATCGAAGAAGCGCGTGACCCGACCCGCCTTTTCGCTCGGCAATGCGATGGCGATCTTCTTGCGGAACTTCACCTTGCCGGGCGACGGGTTGTGCACGTTGATCGCAGTGAAGTAGATGCCGGGAGCCACGACCGGAGTCTCCGGCTTGCCGCAAATGAATTTCACGGCGTACTGGAGAACCTGCGGCCGCGCGGCATCGACGGTGTCTTGGCCCGCAACGGGAAGCGACGGGCCGACCACGAACGAAATCAGGAACGCCAGGATCATTGCTTTCTTCATGGTGGAGTCTCCTGTGCCTGCATGCCCAGCGCTTCCTGCGGCCGCGGTCGGGCCGCGTCGTCCAGGCATGATCTTCGCCGCGCGACAGTGCGCGGAGAGAATGGTGGTTGAAGCGGACTTGGTGGCGTAGCGATGGCGCACCTCCTGAAATGGAGTCCGCCGCCGGCCGCCGCATCTCAACCGGCTGCGCTGGCAATCATCTGCGCGACAGCGTCGATCCTGAGAACGTCCAACGGCCCGAGCTTCGAGCCGGTGTCAGGTCAATCGGCAGCTACAGATCCATTCGAACGCGGCACTATTTTTTCGCGTCGGCGGACAACGCCATGGACGGCTTCAAATTCTGCTCGTCTCGGATCGCAATATCGCGGCCAACTCAAATGAACGACTCGTCGGCATTGAAAGAGCAGTCCCGGAAGGAGCAGGGCCACTGCCTTCGCGCTCCTCCGCTACCGATGAGCCTGCGGAGAGCGCCGGCGAGTATCATAGAGCTATGCTTCAGCGGCGATTCGCGCACCTCCCATTTGGGAGGAGTGGGAAAATAAATTTCGCCGCGCAACCTGAGGCCGCGGCACGGTCGTCGCGATTGCCGCGGATGCGGCCGCTCCGCCGTGAGACTCCGGGGTCGCCGGCATCTGTGGCATGTTGACTCAGGCGGGGCCCGTTCGAGCGCGTGGCCGAACGAGAGGATGCCGACACCTTGGGCAGGTTCTTCGCAACCGCGCAATAGTTCAGCGCGCCGGATTGCGCGTCCACTCCAATTCAGCGCTGTCGCGATGCCTGCGTCAACAACCTGTTCAAGGAACTGCGCGTAGCGGGCGCGCGATGAGACGATCGGCGTCGCTCAGAGCGTGACGCGGGGAATGGCGCCGAGCTGCCGGATGGCGGCCTTCAGTTCGTCGATGCCCTGCAGGCGGGCGCCGCCGGCGCAATGGCTGGCGCCCTGGTCATAGAGGGCGGAGGCTTGTGTCAGCTGCGGGGAGGCGGGCATGTCCGCGCGCGCCTGCTCGAACTGACTGCTCAGGTCGGTGCAGCGGCGCGTGTAGTTGGCCATGACGGTGTCGTAGTGATCGCCGTGGCTCGGCCTGAAGAAATGACGATGCCCGCTGCGCGAACCGGCCTCGACATCGGCGGTCTGGGCCATGACCGCCACGGCGGCGGTGACGGCGAGGACGAGGAGTTTCGGCGTGGGCATGGGGGTACCTGCTCTGCAACTGTGAGGTCCAGATATTGGCCCGGATTGCGCAGGGTCGTGTGACGGCGATCACGCGCCGCCGCAATAAGCGCACAGGAGCGAAACGAGGTTAACGACCATCACGCCGAGCGGAAGAGCAGGCGCGGAAGAGCGGCGCTATTCCGCCGTGCTGCTGTCGGCCGATTGGGCGTTCTTGGCGCGCAGCGCCTCGAGCAGGCCGGCGACGCCGCCGCGGCTCTGAATCACCGAGGCGAATTCCGAGCGCTGGGTCACCGCCATGCTGACGCCCTCGACCACGATGTCGACGATGACGAAGCCGCTGTCGGCGGCGCGCAGGTGCCAGTCGACGCGGATGTCCTCCGACGACGGCATGTCGATCTTGCTGTGCACGACGGTAATACCGCTCTCGTCGGCGGCCGAGCCCGTGACCTGGAACGCCTCGCCGTGATATTCGGCGAAGCGCGTCGAGTAGGACTGCACGATGAAGTCCTCGAACAGCTTGCGGAACTCCGTGCGCTGCTCGTCGGTGGCGGTGCGCCAGTAGCGGCCGAGCGTGAACTTGGCGATGGTGGGCACGTCGAAATGCTCGTCCAGCAGCGTGCGGAAGCGGGCCTGGCGCTCGGGCTGAGGCAGGGTCGGATCGGTCATCTCGGCGATCGCCCTGCTCCCGAGCGACTGCATGAAGACGGCCGCCGCCGGGTTGGCGTCGGCGGCGCCGGCGGGCGCTGCGACGAACGCGAGAGCGACTGCGAACAGGATGGTACGGATCATACGCATGACGATCATGGTTCGAGTGTCGTCGGGATGGGCCCGGCGGGCTCCTTTATGATGAAGAACGGTAAAGCCTTCGCTAACGGCTCCCGGCGCGGCACCAGAGGGGCGGCCGAGACCTGCGGCGAGGTAACTCCCTTGAAACTCTGCTGGTCGCCGGCGCCGACACCGTCGGCCGGGGCCCTGCCGTTGTTGATCTCGTCGTCGCGGTGCTGGCGGTAGAGGCTGCGAATCGTCGCATAGTAGTCGAGCGAGCCCTTGCGGATCTCGTCGAGGGTCTTGAGGTTGCGCGCCCGGGTATCCAGGCCATCCACCACGTCGGCGCCGAGGCCGATGTTGCTGACAGCGAACATGCCTATATATGTAAGCGGGTCGAACAACATATCCACTACCATGCCGGTGGCATCGCGCGGATTTGATGGCCCGAGCAGCGGCAGCATCAGGTAGGGGCCCTCGCCGACCCCGGCGACGGCCAGGGTCTGGCCGAAATCTTCCTCGTGATAGTCGAGACCGATGCGGGAGGCGATGTCGAACAGGCCGCCGAGGCCCATCGTGGAATTAACCAAGAAGCGCTCGACTGTGACTCCGGCGCGATCGGTCTCGCCCTGGAAGAGATCGTTGGCCAGCACCACCGGCGAGCGCACGTTGCGCAGCGCGTTGCGCACGCCGTCCTGCGCGAAATTCGGCAAGGCGACGTAGTACCAGCCGGCCAGCGGCTTGAACAACAGCTCGTCGGCCGCGAAGTTGAGCTCGAAGAAATAGCGATTCATCGGCTCCAGCGGATCGTTCGCCTCCTTGTAGGCCTCCAGCGCCTCCGGATCGTTCGACGGCGGCGTCGCGCAGCCGGCGAGCATGGCGAGGCCCAGCATTGCGGCGGCCCATGCCGCCGCCCGATGGATACGCACGAGGCCGCCGCAAGGTTGCAGGGGAGCCCTCCGCAGAACCGGCGAATGAAGCACGAGTTGACCCCTCGTTGTCTTGCTCGCTCGGCGTCGACCGCGACCGCGACGCCCCCCAATGGTTGACCGCGCAAGATTAACTACGTTTGCAGAAACTGCTTAATGCTTGATTACCAAGCTTCTTGGCGGCGTGGCGATCACTCCCGCCGTTAACGTCCCTTAACACAATGGTCTAAATAAGGCGAGGCGGCAAACATCGGGCGCGCCCGGGCGCCGGGATTAGCCGATCGATTCGGCGTGATGGCAAGCCACGAGCCGGCCCGCGAGCGCGCGCAGCTCCGGCACGGCGCTGGCGCAGAGCGGCGTCGCGTGCGGACAGCGCCGGTGGAAGGCGCAGCCCGGCGGCGGATCGAAGGGCGACGGCAACTCGCCCTTGATCGCCGCGCGTTTGTGCCGCTGCGCCGGATCGACCGCCGGCGTGCTGGCGAGCAGGGCCTGCGTATAGGGGTGGCGCGGCCCGGCGAAGATGGTCTCCTTCGCCCCGTGCTCCACGGTCCGGCCGAGATACATCACCATCACCTCGTCGGCGATGTGGCGCACGACGCCGAGGTCATGGGAGATGAAGAGGTAGGCGAGGTTGAACTCCGCCTGCAGGTCCATGAGCAGGTTGAGGACCTGGGCGCGAATCGATACGTCGAGCGCCGAGACCGGCTCGTCGGCGATCACGACCTTCGGCCGCAGCATCAGCGCGCGGGCGATGGCGATGCGCTGGCGCTGGCCGCCGGAGAACATGTGGGGATAGCGGCCGTAGTATTCGGGGCGCAGTCCGACCTTCGCCATCATGTCGCGGGCCGCCCGGCGGCGCTCGTCCGCGGCCAGGGGCGTGTTGATCTCGAGCGGTTCTTCCAGGATGGATCCTACCTGCTTGCGCGGGTTCAGCGACCCGTAGGGATCCTGGAACACCATCTGCACCTTCGGGCGCAGCGACCGCAGCGTGGGCCGCATCGCGCCGGTAACCTCCTGGCCGTCGATCGCGAGCCGACCGCTGGTCGGCAGCTCGATCATGGCGATGAGTCGCGCCAGGGTGGACTTGCCGCAGCCGGATTCGCCGACGACGGCGAGCGTCTTGCCGGGAGCCAGGGTGAAGCTGGCGCCGGCCACCGCCTTCAGCGTCGCCGGCGGCTTGAACGGCCCCCGTCCGACCTGGTAGTAGCGGTGGAGGTCGACCGCCTCCAGGGACAGCACCTGGTTCATCGCGCCGCCGCCGCCTTGAGCGGGCCGGGATGACCGAGCGGCCGGCCGTCGCTCAGCGGGTAGTGGCAGCGCACCAGCCAGCCGTCGCGTCCCGCCAGTGCCGGCTGCTCGGCCCGACAGCGATCGGTGGCAAAGCCGCAGCGCGGATTGAACACGCACCCGACCGGGCGGTCGGCGATGCCGGGCACCACGCCCTCGATAGTTTTCAACCGGCGCCTGCCGATGCTGCGTTCCGGCAGGGCTTCGAGCAGGGCCGCGGTATAGGGGTGGCGCGGCTGCGTGAACAGCTGCTCGGCCGCCTGCTCCTCGACCTGCTGGCTGGCATACATGACCATGATGCGCTGGGCGGTCTCGGCGACGACGCCCATGGTCATGTATGCCAGTCAGCAGGTCGAGGAGCAGGCGGCCGAGCAGCTGTTCACGCAGCCGCGCCACCCCTATACCGCGGCCCTGCTCGAAGCCCTGCCGGAACGCAG
>JBGPEQ010000101.1:0-9746 GCA_041482855.1 Dongiaceae bacterium
CGGAAAGTCGTAGGAGCCCGTCACGATGTTGAAGAAGCCGGCCGGCCATTTGCTGGGATCGGCGCAGGAATCGAAGGCGCCGTGGTCGGCCAGCACATGCACGCGCAGTCCCGTGACCTTGCCGTCCTTGGTCGCCGCGACCTCCGTGGTCATGTGGTAGTCGCGTGCGAACGACGTGGTCGACAAATTCTCGATCCGGTCCTCGACCCACTTCACGGGACGCCCCGTCACGATCGAGGCGACGACGGCGCAGATATAGCCGGGATAGGCGCCGACCTTGTTGCCGAAGCCGCCGCCGATATCGGGCGCGATGACGTGGATCTTGTGCTCGGGGATCTTCGAGATCAGCGACGCCACCGTGCGGATCACATGGGGTGCCTGGAAGGTGCCCCACACCGTCAGCTCGCCCTTGATCTTGTCGAAGGAGGCGACGCACTGGCAGGTCTCGAGCGGACAGGGGTGGACGCGCTGATAGGAGATCAGCTCCTTGATCGTCACTTCCGCCTTCTTGAAAGCGGTATCCGTCGCCTCCTTGTCGCCCATCTCCCAGGCGAAGATGTGATTGTAATGCTTGCGCTTGCCGTGGGCGCCTTCGGTCTTGTCCTTGATGTCCTCGCGCAGGACGGGTGCTCCCGGCGCCATCGCCTTGAAGGGATCGACGAGCACGGGCAGCTCCTCGTACTCCACCTCGACAAGCTCCACCGCGTCCGCAGCGACGTAACGGTCCTCGGCGATGATGAAGGCGACTTCCTGGTTCTGAAACAGCACCTTCTCCTCGGCCAGCACGGCCTGCACGTCGCCGGCCAGAGTCGGCATGTAGTGCAGGTTGAGCGGCTTCAGGTCGGCGGCCGTCAGCACGGCCAGCACGCCCGGCAACGCCTTGGCCTTCGTGGCGTCGATCTTCTTGATGCGCGCATGGCCGTAGGGCGAGCGCACGAAATCGCCATAGATCATGCCCGGCAGCTTCAGGTCGTCGACGTAGTTCCCTTTGCCCTGGACGAAGCGGATGTCCTCGACGCGCTTGCGCTTGCAGCCCATGCCCTGGAGCTTCTCGGTCCGCTCTTCCTTCGAAGGTGTCATGTCGTTCATTCCGCGGCCTCCTTGACGGGCGCGCCGGCGAGCTTGGCGGCGGCGAATTGAATGGCCTTCACGATGTTCTGGTAGCCGGTGCAGCGGCAGAGATTTCCGGAGATGCCCATGCGGATCTCGTCCTCGCTGGGATTCGCATTCTCCTTCAGCAGGCGATAGCCGCGCACGATCATGCCGGGCGTGCAGAAGCCGCACTGCAGGCCGTGCATCTCGCGGAAGCCTTCCTGCAGCGCATGCAGCGTGCCGTCGGGCGCCGCCATGCCTTCGATGGTCAGCACATCGGCGCCGTCGGCCTGCACCGCGAACATGGTGCAGGACTTCACGGACTTGCCGTTGAGATCGACGGTGCAGGCGCCGCAGTGGCTGGTATCGCAGCCGATATGCGGGCCGGTAAGATTCAACTGCTCGCGCAGGAAGTGGATCAGCAGGGTGCGCGGCTCGACCAGCGCCTCGACCGGCTTGCCGTTCACCTTCAGCGTGATCTGGGCTTTCGCCATAGTGCTCCCCCTCTGCCTCAGGCCGCGCGCGACTTGGCGCGCGTCAGCGCCCGCGCCACCATCACGCCCGCCATCTTCTTGCGATACTGGGCCGGCCCGCGATTGTCGGAAGCCGGCGAGGCGATCGACTCCGCCGCCGCCGCCGCCTTCTTGACAGTCGCCGCGTCGAGTGCCGAGCCGACGACGATCTTCGCGGCCTCCTCCGCCCAGAGCGGCGTTTCCGCGACATTGGTCAGGCCGATGGAGCAGGTGGCCACGCGTCCCTGGCTCTGCGTGAGGATCACCGCCGCCGCGGCCGTGGCATAGTCGCCGACCTTGCGTTTCAGCTTCTCGTAGGCGGCGCCGTGGCCTTGCGGCGGCGCGGGAATGCGTATGGCCGTCACCATCTCGCCCGGTTCGAGCGCGGTCAGGTAGGCGCCTTCATAGAAGTCACGCGCCGCGATCTTGCGCTCGCCGGCCTTGCCGGCGATATGGTACGTGGCGCCCAGGCACAGCATCACCGCCGGCATGTCGTTCCCGGGGTCGCCGTTCGCCACATTGCCGCCGAGGGTGCCGACATAGCGCACCTGGGGATCGGCGATCACCAGCGCGGTCTCCCGCAGGATCGGCAGCTTGGCGGCCAATGTGACATCGGCGATCAGCTCATGCTGGGTGGTCATAGCGCCGATGACGATGTCACCGCCTTCCGCGCGGATGCCCCTGAGTTCGCCGATGGCGCCGAGATCCACCAGGTGGGTGGGTGCCGCCAGCCGCAGCTTCATCATGGGGATGAGACTATGCCCGCCCGCCAGCGGCCGCGCGTCCTCGCCGAGATCGGCCAGCATTGCGACGGCTTCCTTGACGGATTTCGGGCGGTGATAGGCGAATGCTCCGGGTATCACGGCATTCCCTCCTGGAGTGGCTGGTTCGGCCGTAGTCTGTCCGTGGGTGCGGTGCAGCAACAACGACGGCTTCACGACCCGTCGCCGAAATGCACGAGCGACGGGAAGCCTGCACGAAGTGCGTCAAGCTTGCTGACCGAGACCGGCGGCCGACCTAGCGATGCTGCACTGCGAAGGACGGCTCTACGGGCAGGGTGCCATGATCGTGGTCGAAGTCGCCGGTGGTGACGGCGAGGCGGGCTTTGAGCCAGGCCAACCGGCCGCGACTGACCGGCACGGAATAAGGTTCGAGCGCAGCCAATTCGATCAAGCCGGTATCGCCCACCCGCTTCAGGCCGACGATGCGGTCGAGGGCGACGATATGGCTGCGGTGGACGCGCACGAAGCGGCCGGTGTCGAGCCTCGATTCCACGACGCCGATGGCAAGCGGGCAGAACAGCTTGGCCTTGCCGTCGAACACATAGGTGTAGTGGGCGTTGGCGTGGACGGCGACCACATCGTCGACCGGCACGAAATGCGTGCCGCCGTCGCGCTCCACCGGCAGCTTCTGGGCGAGCCGGCGCGGCGGCCCGCCGGCACCCCCGAGTGGACCGAAGGTGCCCTGTCCGATTGCGACCCCGGAGTCGGCCGCGGCGATGTCTGCCGTCTCCCCGTCGATTGAGCGGTCGTCCTGGTCGGGGGACGCCGGCTTCTCCTCAGCGATGATCCGCGTGCGATCGGGTACCAGGGTCAAAAGAAAGATGCCGGACACGACGAAGGCGACGATGGCGACGATGATCGCCAGCAGGTCGGTCGACAGCACGGGCGCGCCGGCCGGGCGGTCTGCGAACGGCGCCAGCGTCAAGCCGGCCATCGCCGTGTAGTGCATGCCGGCGATGGCCATGCCGAGGGCGCTCGCCGAGACCAGGAGCGGCGGGTGCCGGCCGCGGCCGCCCGCCAGCCACAGCGCCAGCCCGGATGCCGCGATGCCAACGGCCACGCTGGCGACCACCAGCAGCGGCGCGTGCGAGATGTGTGCGCTCGCATGGAGCGCCGTCATGCCGATGTAGTGCATGGCGGCGATGCCGCCGCCCATGAAGATGGCGGAGGCCGCCAGCCGGATCGCCGTCAATGGCCCGGCGCTCACGGCGAAGACCGCCGCACCGACCACGATGACGCACACAAGAAAAGACAGGAGAGTAGGAAATACCAGATAGTCGATCGCGAAGGGCAGGCGCACCGCGAGCATGGCGACGAAGTGCATCGACCAGATGGCGACCGCGAGAGATATGGCGGCCGCCGCCAACAACAAACGCCGCCGCAGTCCGACGGACTCGCGGACCTGCACCGCCAGGCTCAGCCCGACATAGGCGCCCTGGATCGCCACGAGCAGCGAGAGCACGACGAGCCAGGGCTCGTGCGCCACACCCATCGGTCCGTTCCTCCCACACGGAATAGGGCCCTATGTTACGTCACATTGGGCCGGGCAACCAGAATTCAAAAGTCTGACTATTGGGCATCCGGCTGGCGTGACGGATGGGCGCGCGTGAAGGCATCGAGGGCGGCGCAAGCCACGTCGGCCGCCAGGACCTTTGGCAGATGGTCGATCGGCACGTCGAAGCGGCGCGCATTGGCGACCTGCGGGACAAGCATCACGTCGGCCAGCGTCGGCGCCGCGCCGAAGCAGAACGGCGCGCCCGGAATCAGCCGCTCCACCGCCTGCAGTCCGCCCTCCAGCACCCAGTGGCGGTACCAGGCGTCGACCTCCGGCTGGCTGCGACCGAACGGGCCCTTCAGGTAGTTCAAGACCCGCAGATTGTTGAGCGGATGGGTATCGCAGGCGATGGCGAGGGCGACCGCCCGCACGCGCGCCGCCATCACGGGATCGGCGGGGATGAGCCGGGGTTCGGGCCTGATCTGGTCGAGATATTCGATGATGGCGAGCGACTGCGTCAGCACCGTCCCGTCGTCCAGTTCGAGGGCCGGCACGAGGGCCTGCGGGTTCTTGGCGAGATAGGCGGGCATCCGCTGCTGGCCGCCGTCCTGCGTGAGGTGGATGGGAACCTGCTCCGCGGCGATGTCCTTCAGATTGAGGGCGATGCGCACGCGATAGGCGGCCGAGCTGCGGAAATAGGTGTAGAGCTTCATTTCATTCCTCCGCCGCCAGGATAGTTGGCAAGCTCCTGCGCGCGCGCCTCCAACCTCCCGAGTATCGCGTCCAGCTGCGCGCGCTCGCCATTGCCAAGGGTTGCATTGAGCGCCCGCTCGAATGCCAGCGCGCGCGGCGCCAGATCCTGATAGACCCGCAATCCGCGCGCGGTGAGCGCGAGGAACGCTTCGCGCATGTCGTCTTCATTGGGCTGGCGCTCGATCAATCGCTTGCCCTCCAGTGCCGCCACGGCCCGGCTCACCTTGGTCTTGTGCATGCGGCTGTGGGTGCCGACCTGCTTGGCGGTCATCGGCTCGTATTCCCCGAGCGTGGCGATGACGCGCCACTCGGGCACGCCGATGCCGAAGCGCTCGGCATAGAGCCGCGACAAGGCGCGACTCACGCTCTCCGCCACCACGTTGAGTCGATAGGGCAGGAATCGTTCCAGCTCCAGCAGCGGCCGGGCCGGTTTCGGCGTCTTGACATTCATTAGTTGCAAGTGTAACTATTTAGTCATTCTTCTGCAAGCATCGTGTTGGGATGCAGGCAGAGATGCGCTCCGGAGGTGAAGATGGGCTCCAGCAACTATGTTTCGTTCCCACGTGTCGAGGGGCGCGCGTCGCGCCAGGCGCATTGCGACCTGCCGGAGGGCACGTTCGAGCGCGAGTTGGGCAAGGAGGGTTTCTTCGGCCCGGCCACGCACATGTATCACGCCCATGTGCCGACCGGCTGGGTGAAGTGGGAAGGGCCGCTGCGCCCGCGCGCCTTCGATCTGGCGACGCTGAGTCAAGCGGCACCGTCGCCCTGGCAGGCCGGCATGGTCCTGCACAATGCCAGCGTGAAGATGCGCCACTGGACATTTTCCGGGAAGATGGATCATCTCGTCCGCAACGCCGATGGCGACGAGCTGTTGTTCGTGCACAAGGGCGAGGGCGCGCTCTATTGCGACTACGGCCATCTGCAGTTTCGGCGTGGCGATTACATTCTGTTGCCGCGTTCGACCATGTGGCGCCTCGAGGCGACTTCGCCCGCGACCATGCTGCTGTTCGAATGCAGCAACGGCACGATCCGCACGCCCGAGCGCGGCATGGTCGGCCGCCATGCCGTCTATGACGAGGCCATGCTGGACACGCCGCATATCGACGAGGCGTTCAAGGCCCAGTATGACGAGAAGGAATGGCGCGTCGTCATCAAGCGCCGCGAGGCGCTGTCGACCGTGACCTATCCGTTCAATCCGCTCGACGCCGTCGGCTGGCACGGCGATCTCGTGCCGGTGCGGCTCAACGTGAAGGACATCCGGCCGCTGGTCAGCCACCGTTATCATCTGCCGCCCTCGGCGCACACCACCTGGGTCGGCAACCGCTTCGTCATCTGCACCTTCGTGCCGCGGCCGTTCGAGACCGACCCGGCGGCGCTGAAAGTGCCGTTCTTCCACAACAACGACGATTTCGACGAGGTGATCTTCTATCATGACGGCGATTTCTTCAGCCGTGACAACATCCATCCGGGCATGATCACCTGGCATCCCTGCGGCTTCACCCACGGTCCGCACCCGAAGGCTCTCACGCGCATGTACGAGACGGCGAAACCGGCGACCGACGAATATGCGGTGATGCTGGATACGCGCGATGCCCTGGAGATGGGCGACGCCGCCGAGCGCACCGAGTTCAAGCCCTATGCCGACAGCTGGCTGACGCCCGAGCCGGTGAAGGCGCCGTCGGCGCCGCGCCCGAAGGCGGCCGAATGACCGCCGCATGAAATTCGCCACCCTCCGCGACGGCACACGCGACGGCAGGCTTGTTGTCGTTTCGCGCGATCTCGCGCGCTGCATGTCGGTGCCGGGCGTCGCCACGAGCCTGCAACAGGCGCTCGACGATTGGCGTCCCTGCGCCGTCGAACTGCGCGAGGTATTCGATCTTCTGAACGACGGCAGTGTCGCCGGCGAGCCGTTCGATGAAGCGGTCTGTCTGTCGCCGCTGCCGCGCGCCTATCAATGGGCCGACGGCTCGGCCTACGTGAATCATGTCGAGTTGGTGCGCAAGGCGCGCGGCGCAGAGATGCCCGCAAGCTTCTGGACCGATCCGCTCATGTATCAGGGCGGCTCGGATTCCTTCCTGGCGCCGCATGAACCCATCCGCATGGGTGATGAAGCCTGGGGCATCGACTTCGAGGCCGAAGTGGCTGTCATTACCGACGATGTGCCAATGGGGATCGCACCTGAAGATGCCGGCGACCACATTCGGCTGCTGATGCTGGTGAACGATGTCTCGCTCCGCGGCCTCATTCCCGCCGAACTGGCCAAGGGCTTCGGCTTCTTTCACGCCAAGCCGTCGTCGGCCTTCTCGCCGGTGGCGGTGACCTCGGACGAATTGGGCGATGCCTGGGACGGCGGCAGACTCGATCTGCCGCTGCTCTCGACCCTGAACGGCCAGTTATTCGGCCGGCCGCGCACCGGCGTCGACATGACGTTCGACTTTCCGACCCTTATCGCCCACGCCGCCAAGACGCGGCCGCTCGCCGCCGGCACCATCATCGGCTCCGGCACGGTCTCGAACAAAGGCGGGGATGGCGGCCCCGGCAAGCCGATCGCCCAGGGCGGCGACGGCTATTCCTGCATCGCCGAGGTCCGCGTGGTCGAGACGCTCCTCGAAGGCAAACCGCGCACGCCCTTCATGCGCTTCGGCGACCGCATCCGCATCGAGATGCTGGACGCACAGGGCCATTCGATCTTCGGCGCCATCGAGCAGGTGGTCGAGCATCATTCAGGGGCTTGATGGCGGCCGCCCCTGCGACCATTTTCCCGTGCGCGACCGCAAGTCCGACAGTATGATCGCGCCCGGCCAGCCATGAAGCGACTTCTCTACCTTGTCCCTCTGATCGTCGTCGGCGTTCTGTTCGTGTATTTCGCCGACGCGCTCACGCGTGATCCGCACGAGATCCCGTCGGTATTGATCGATCGGCCGTTTCCTTCGGTCGACCTGCCGCCGATCGCGGGCTATCCGAAGGGCTTGGCCACTGCCGATCTCGCCGGCCAGGTCGCGCTGGTGAATGTCTTCGCCTCTTGGTGCGTGTCGTGCAAAGTGGAGCATCCGGTCCTGATGGCGCACGCCGAGGCCGGCGACATCCCGATCTACGGCATCGCCTAGAAGGACGATCCGGTTGCGACCGCCGACCTGTTGAAGGCGGACGGCGATCCCTATCGCCTGGTGGGTGCCGATCGCATGGGCCGAGCTGCGATTGACCTCGGCGTCACCGGGGCGCCCGAATCCTATCTCGTCGATAAGAGCGGCCACATCCGCTACAAGCAGATCGGGCCGATCACCGAGGACGTGTGGGTCCAGGTGCTGAAGCCGATGATTGCGAAGCTCGCCGCCGAATAGGAAGCTACCTGCGATCGCCGCGCGCCTCTACGCGAGCAACGATCGCAAGGGCACTGCAGGGTCGCGCAGTCTCTGGCGATCGACGCTGGCGTTTCCTGCCATTAGCCGCCGCGCGACCGCAATGTCCTTCGGGGAATTGACCGCGTTCACCCCGGCGATCTTGTCGCCATCCATGTAGAACAGGGTGAACGAGCCGCCATTCGGATCGCCGCGCGTGATCGCCTGATCGAAGGACAAGGGTGCACCGAGCAGTTGGAGGTTGACGCCGAGCTGATCGGACCAACCCCAGGGCACCTCCGAATAGGGCTGCGGATCGCTCGCCATGTTTCGGGCGGCGGCGATCGCCTGGTTCTGCGCGTTCTGCCAGGTCTCCAGCCGGAGACGTCGCCTGAGCAGTGGATTGAGATGGCTGGTCACGTCGCCGGCGGCCCAGATGTTCGGATCCTCCGTGCGGCAGAATTCGTCGACCCATAGGCCGTTCTCGACTTTCAGGCCGGCGGCGGCCGCCAGCTCCGCGTTGGGAATCACGCCGATGCCGACGACCGCGAGGTCGCCGTCGCAGCTGCTGCCGTCGCGACAGACGACTCGGCAACCGCCCCCACTCGTTTCGACGCGCTCGGGTATCTTCCCGGTCAAAATCTCGGTGCCGCGTCCCCGGTGCAGTTGCGCGAAGTGGGCGCTGATCTCCGGCCCGACCACGCGCGCCATCAGGCGATCGGCTGCTTCGATCACCGTGACGGCGCAGCCGCGCGCCACGGCCGCCGCCGCGACTTCGAGGCCGATCAGCCCGCCGCCGATCACGATCAGATGCCGACCCGCAGTGAGCCGCTCGCGCAGGGCAAGCGAGTCCGCGATGTCGCGCAGATAGAAAACCGGTGCGTCGGTTTCGCCGGGCAGGTTGAGGCGGCGGGGTCGGGATCCCGTGGTCAGCAGCAGGCGGTCGTAGTCGATGCGCGTACCGTCCTGCAGCTCGACCTGACGTCCTTGCCGATCAAGGGCAATGGCGGTCTGGCCCGGCAGAAACTCCACCTTCAGCTCGGCCAGCTTCTCGGGCTTGGCCAGCCACGCCGATGGCGGCTCGGCCTCGCCCTTCAGGACTTGCTTGGAGAGCGGCGGGCGCTCGTAGGGCGGGTGTGGTTCGCTGCCCACGAGCACGATCCGGCCGCCATAGGCTTGCTTGCGCAGCGTATGGGCGCCCCAGTAGCCGGCCTGGCCCGCGCCGACGATGACGATCGTTTTCGCCAACTCCATGGCCGCTCGGCCCGGCCCTCAGACGCCGACGTAGATGTCGTCGCCGTCGACCTTCACGGGATAGCTGGGAACGTCCGTGTCGGCCGGCTCCGACAGCACCTTGCCCGTCTTGATGCTGAAGCGCGCCTGGTGCAGCGGGCATTCGATGGCGTCGCCCTCGACGAAGCCCTCGGTGAGGAGCGCGAACTCGTGGGTGCAGAGATTGCCGATGGCATAGACCGTGCCGTCGGCCAGATAGAGCCCGATCAGCTTGTCGCCGACCTCCACCGCCAGCGGGTTGGTGGGCGTCAGCTTGGAGCGGCTGGCGACGCGATGCCACGTCACGAATTCGTTGCTCATGGGCGGGCGGGTCCCTTTCGTTTCGTCACTACAGAAACGATGGTCGCCGGTCCCGTCAGGGGAGAGCGGGTCGCGCCCGGGCGCTAGTACCTCTGCACAGTGATTTTGACTGGTTGAATTGAGCGTGTCTCGAGCCATCCGCCGTAGGGGCGAGCGGCGCTCGCCCGCGTTCGTACCGGAC
>JBGPEQ010000102.1:0-9718 GCA_041482855.1 Dongiaceae bacterium
CACGGCGATCACCCAGGCCGGGATATAGGAGGTCAGCGGCCGATGAACGGCCGCGAGGCCGCGCCAGTGCGGCGAGAGATCGCGCTCGAAATCGCCGCGCCGCTCGCGCAGAGTCCGGTAGACGCCCTCGCGCACGCGGCTGTGCTCGGACGAGCCGCGATCGGTGACGCGCAGGCGGCCCTGGAATCCGAGCGCCAGGCAGACATACATCAGCTCGAGGACGTCGGCGTTGTTCCCGGGATTCTTGTGCAAGTGGTTGAGAATCTCGTAGAAACGTTCGCCGCCGACCACCTCATTGTGGAAGGTGCTGACCATGCTTCGCTTGGGCCAGGAGCTCTGGCTGCCCCACGGCGTGCTCAGCACGAGATCGTCGATGGTAGCGCTGAGCGCATAGTGCGCAGTCCGCACGAGCTCGCGCGGCAGGCCCGTTGCCGACGCGTTGGCCTCGAAACTCTTCAGTTCGCGTACCACGCGGTCGCGCAGGCCCTCGACGTCCTTCTGCGTCGCCGTGCCACGAACACGCGTGGCCAGACCGAGTAGAACAGCGGCCGCCGCCACCAGCGGGTTCAAGCCGCTGCGGGAAAGGACTGCAGCAACCGTCGGATCTGCCGGCCCGTATGGCACCTCGCGGCCCAAATCCGGCGCGACCGTGCGCTCGGACGGGACAGCCCGGCGGCCGCCGGGACTAGGCCGGATCACGGTCTTCTCAGTCTCGTCCGGCTCGCCGAACGGATTGTCGTCGCTCATAGGCGGCTATCCTCTGATCGCCCAAAATTCCATCTCGGCCTGCGGAAAGTCGCTCGCGAGATGGATGGCGAAGGCCTGGGAGTTGAGCAGCTGCTTCCAGTAGGAGCTCGACTTGTCGAGCTCGAAATAGGCGGCGCCGGGGGAGTAGGGAATCTGGCGCGGCGCTACCGGCAGCGCGCGCACGGCGACGCCGGGCAGGGCAACGTTCACGAGTTCGCGGATCTGCTCGACCGGCCCGATCTTGACCTGTTGCGGGAAGTTCCGCCGCAAGGCTTCCGCCTGCATGCTGGCTTTGACTGCCAGAATGAACGTCGCGGTGGTCAGCAGCGAGCGGTCGGTGATGATGTGGACGCGGATGCCAAATTTGCGGTCTTCGAGCGGTAGCCGGACGGCGTTAGTCTCGATCACCTGGGCCAGCAGCCAGCGCAGCGCGGCCATCAACGGCGTGAAGCTCTTCTGCAGGTCCTCGTGCTTGTAGACCGGGAAGGTGCGCGGCCGTTTGGTTGGCTCGTAGTAGGTCGCCAGCTCCCCTGCCATCTGCAGGCCAAGCGCATAGAAGGCCTCTGGATGGAGGTCGCCGGAGGCCGCATGGTGCGCCAGCAGCGGCTCATAGCGGTTGAGGAAAAGCAGGACGAGGAAATCGGCGATATCAGCCGTGCCCTTGGCGGCACTCGTACCGGCCACGAGCTGGGCATAGTGCTCGCCGCGGTGGTGGAAGAGGCCGACCAGCTCGGTCAGGAATGCGGCCAGCGGCGGCGCCGACGAACAGACTAGAGAGGTCGGTATATACTTGTCGTCGAGCACGATTGACTTGTCGGCCTTCACCTCGACGATGCGCGCGAGGCCGAGGCACAAATAGCCGGCACGCTCCTCGGTCTCCAGCATGTAGCGGAGCCGCAGGCGCCCGACGCGCAGACGGGCCACGCCTTCGGTGCCAGCGTTGGCGTCGGTCGCCTCGTATTCGCTAGCGCCATAGCGGGCGGCCGCCTCGTCCTGGCCATTCGCGGCCATCTCGAAGCGACCGGGTTGTCGGATCGGCAGCGCCAGATAGACGAGGCAGTTGCGGGTGTTCTCCGGCATATCCAGCGGCGGCGGGTGATCGACATCCTCAGGCACGGCAAAGGGCGTACCGTCCTCCAGAACGCCGCGGCAGGCCGTCATCGCGAATTTGCCCGTCGTCAGCAACTCGCGATTGATCTGGAGCTCGGTGAAGCCCCAGGAATGCGCCCGCAAGCCGCCGACGCGGCCGCGCACCAGCTTTTCGACGTAGCGGTCGAACTGCTGGAAATGCTGGGCGCGGAGGAACATACCCTCCGTCCAGACGATTTTGTTGTCCCAGGACATGATTCAACCCATGACGGAATGCGGCAGCGGCCGCAGGCGGCCGCTGCCGGTCGGTGGAAGAGGATCCAAAGCCCGCGACGGCATGATGATCAGCTGCCGGGCGCCGTGGCTACGGTCACATTCAGGCCCTGGATGGTGACCGCGATCGCCGTGGTCTTGTTGGCCGGCGGGACCGCCGTCGCCCGCCAATTGGCGTGCTGAATATCGCGGAAGGCGGCGACCACGCCGATCGCCGTGACGCCCGGCTTCAGATCCTTCACCAGCTGCTGGGTGCCGCCCGGCGTGATCGTGACCTCGTCGCGGCCGAGCAGGTCGGCGCCGAGCACCGCCTGGTCGTTGTCGTAGAGCTGGAAGAAATCGGCCTGTTCGAAGGCGGCCGTGCTGGCGAGCTGGTAGATCCGCACTGTGACCGGCGCAGCGGCGCCGCTTGCATCCGGATTAACGTCGGCGGCCGCCGTCATCGTGAGCGCCGCAACCGTCGGCGGCGGCGGCGGCGGCCCGCCGCAACCGATCAGAGCCGCATACGCCAACGAGGCAAGAGCCAGCAGTCCAACTTTGATCGCCTGCATTGCTTTGATTCCCCTTTCCAGAAATTCCGCTTCTCACTCGCTTAATTCGTCGATCGTCGGCTACACGGATGGCATCTTAGGTCGATATCCCCGCCCTGGGATGTGCCCTGCGTCATAGTTTCTTCAGCTGTTCCTCGTAGGCGCGGCGGAATTCGCGCCCGAACGGGCCGTCGAACCCCTGCTCTGCTCCCTCTGCCACTTCCTTATAGAACGCTTCATAGATCTCCCAGGCTTTCGCATTCTTGGCGCCGGGCATCAGGTTGGCGATGACGGAACGCTGCTGCTCCAGCCGTTGCTTGAGATTCTCCGGGTCGAACTCGCGCAGGAGCGCCACCAGCGCCACCTGCAGACCGGCGACGACTGCGAGCTGATGAGCCTTGACGTCCTCGACGCCCTGCCGCACGGCCTCGACCGCCGGCATGTAGCCGGGCCCAGGCCGGCGCAGAATCGCCAACAGGGCCTCGTCGGCACTGATCGAAAACTTCAGCGGGTTGTTCTCGCGCTGCTGAATCATCGTGCGCTCGATGCGGAACTCGCTCTTGAACGCCGTCCGGCCCATGAGGATGTCGCGCAGGCCGGCGATCACCTCGCGGAAGATCTGACCCAGCGCATGCATCGTTTTCTCGAGATCCGCATCCGATAACCGCATATCCTCCAGACCCGCGCCCTCGAGAAAGACGCGGAACATATCCTGCCCGCCGGCACCCCCAGCGGCCTTGGCCCGCGGCGCGACTGGGACGTCGGCGGGCTCCGCGGGAAGCCGGGTTGCCGGCCGCTTCTTGGGAGCCG
The DNA here is from genome assembly GCA_041482855.1 of Dongiaceae bacterium. GTDB lineage: Bacteria > Pseudomonadota > Alphaproteobacteria > Dongiales > Dongiaceae > JBGPEQ01. The sequence continues at coordinate 3,450 of JBGPEQ010000102.1, forward strand.
CCGGTTCCGGCTGCTCAGACGGCCCGGCGTCCCAGTCATCGGGAATGGCTTGCCGCGTGCGCGACGGCGGCTGAAAGTACTGCTGCTCCGCCGGCGCATGGTCTCGTTGCGGAGCGCCCTCGTGGGAATCGGTCTTCGGCAGGCCCGTGACGAGATCGAAGTCTTCGGGAATCAACGCCTGACCGCCGCCGAGGGAGCGGTTTTCCGGCCCCGCCAGCTCGGCGATCGGATCGACCCCGGGGTCGGTGTTGTGAATCAGCATCTCGTCCCGGAACTCGGGCTCCGACCGCCGCGGCTGTGCCGGCGACTCCGGCTGGTCGAAGGGCTCTTCCGTGAACGGGTCGAAGTCGGTAGGAATCTGCTGACCGCCGGCGTCCGCGCGCCGGCGGTCGGCGGCAATGCGGACGAGCAGTTCGTAGTCGCCGAGCGTCAGACGATCGCCGTCCTGCAGTTCGGCCATGTTGCCCTGGCGCAGCGGCTCGATCGAGGCGTTGACGAAGACGCCGTTCTTGCTGGTATCGACCAGGTAGTAGCGGTCGCCGCGGAACTCGATGCGGCAATGCTGCTTGGACAGATGGCGCTCGGGGTCAGGCAGCGTCCAGTCGCTGTCGCCGCCGCGGCCGATCACGGCATTGCAGCGCTCGAACGTGCGGGACATCGCCTCGCCCGGCGGCAGTTCAGGATGCTTGGTGATGGTCAGTGTGAGCGTCATGACGGAACCGGCGGCATCCCCGAAAGCTTACATGATTCCCGGCGGGGTCAGCGAGATTTCTCCCCGGTCAATTGAACATGACCGTGAAACATCCCATGACAATCACCCCGCCATGGGCGGTCACGTCGCCCATGCGCGCTGCCGGCATGCCGCCGATCAGGACGCTCATGCTGCCCATGGCGATCACATCCGGCGGGCCAGCGCAGGCGCACATGTCGCCGACGCGCGCGGCCGGCAACCCGCCGATCAGGACTGTCGGGCAGCCCGGCGGGATGATCGGACCGCCCACATGCGGGACGAGACCCGTCCACATCGGGCAGACATGCATGTCGCTGACTCGGGCTGCCGGCTGCATCTTCGGTCCTTATGGCTGCCGCTGCGCGGCGATGCCAGCGGACCCGGCGCCCTCGGCGCGGGCGCGCCGCTTACCAGTGCCGCCGTTGGCGATGTCGAGGCCGTCATCGAGAGCCAGCTTGTAGTTCTCCATCACCTTCGCCGGATCCTGAGCTCCGGCCATGAGAATGGCGCCGGATACGGCGCCAGGCGCGAACGCCGGCGAAGGCGTGACGCTCGGCAGGTGCGCCGGCACCAGACTCCCGCCGCTCCAAAATGCGCCCATGGTGGCCCAGCAGGCGGGTTTGTCATAGCCCACCTTCTCGCCGGCCTCCTTGGCGGCCCAGCGGTTCTCCTCGGTCGGCTTGTACACCCAGGCCTCGGCGCTTTTCAGCGCATCGAGGACCTTGGGGGGCGCATCCGCAGACAGGTGGGCGCGTACGCAGCCAGTCGCCCACCAGACCGCTTCGCGCTTCGGCAGCGCGAAGGCCAGAAGGCGGATGGCATCGACCCATTGCTCCTTCTCGACCAGCAGGTCGAGGTAAGCGTCGGGCGACATCTGATCGCTCAGGAGCTTCTGCGCGTCGGCCGACAGCTCGAGCTGGGCGCAAATTTCGCTGGCGCGCTTGGCGGCGATTTTCTTCAGCGGGCCGATCGCCATGATTCTACCTCCGGACGGCCGTAGCCCGTCATGATGATCACGCGATGATCGGCGGAAGTCCGTGGATCGTGCAAGGTCCTCCCGCGGTCAATGTGGCAGCACCGCCCGCCGTCAGCGTCATGACGCCTCCGGCCGTCGCTATGAAGGCGCCCCCCGCTGTTTGCGTGATTGCGCCCGCAGCGGTCAAGGTGATCGCGGGCGACGTCAGCGAGATCGAGGCTGGTGTCATCGAGATGATGCTGGCGCCGCACTGGAGCGTGATCGACTGCATCGCCGTGTAGGTGATGCTGCCCATCATCACGGTCGTCGTCTTGCTGCCCATCTTGAGCGTCAGGGTGTCGTTGCCCTGATCGATGTCGGTCGTCCGATTGCCCCAAATCTCGATGTCCTGCTTGCCGGGACTCATCTTGTCGAGGCCGACCTTCAGGCTGTCGTTGTTCTCGACGACCCGCTTGAAGTCCTTCTCGGCGTGGAAGTAGACCTCTTCCTGCCCCTTCTTGTCTTCGAAGCGCAACTCGTTGAAGTCCGAGCTGCCGCCGCCGGTCGTGCTCCGCGTTTTCCAGCCGCTCTGGGTCTTGTCGCCAGGCAGCGCGTAGGTGGGCATGTAGTCGGCATTGTAGACGCAGCCGACGACAATCGGACGGTCGGGATCGCCCTCGAGGAAATTGACGACCACTTCCATGCCGACGCGCGGAATGAACTGTGTACCCCACTGCTTGCCGGCCCAGGACTGGACGACGCGCATCCAGCAGGAGTCGTAGCCCTCGCGCTCCCAATGGAAACTGGCGCGGATGCGCGCATATTTGTCGGTGTGGATCTCCTCGCCGGCCGGACCGGTCACAAAGGCCGTATGCGCGCCATGGATGACGGGCTTTGGCGTCACGCGCTCGGGCCGGAAGATGCGCGAATCCGGCATGCAAGTGAAACTGTTGTGGTATTCGGGGGGCGGTCCCTCGCCGGCAAGGTGCGTGTAGTCGTTCGCCACATGGTGCGTCGAGAGAATGACCCAGGACTTGCCCTCCTCGTCGGCGCATTCGTGCTTCTTCATCTTGAACTTGTAGCCGGGCGAGAACGGCTGACAGTCGCTGCCGCCTTCGACGATCTCGAAGCCCGCTTCTTCGCCCTCCATGCGCCAGGTGGTGGCGTTGTCCCCGTCTCCCTTGTTGATGTATATGCCGGGGTAGTCATACATCTCGTACTTCGGGGCCTGCGGAATATTGAGCAGCGTGTTCTTGCTGGTGTTGAGCTTGTCGTTCGGCGTCTCGAAGTTGTAGTCGCGCTGGGCCCATTTGCCGGGCTTATAGGACTGGCGCCGCTGCCAGCGCATGATGGCGTTCGATTCGTCCTGGTGTGCCCAAAACTTGACCTCCTTCTCTACGCAATCGAGGTAGGCCGAGGTCTTGTCGGCTATCACCATCGTGTGTTTGCCCGTCTCGTGCTTGAAGAAGTAGAACATGCCCTCTTCTTCCATCAGCCGCGACACGAAGTTGAAGTCGGTCTCGCGGTACTGCACGCAGTATTCGCGCTTGGGGTGTTTGCCTTTGTCGACGCCCGCCAGATCGAAATCCGAGAATCCGAGGTCTTTGAAGATCTTCTCGATGATGTCCGGGACTTTCTCATCCTCGAAGATTCGACAGTCGGTCGTGCGGGTCAGGAACCAGGTCCAAGGCACGACCTCGGCCTGGTAGTGCCGATAGCCGTGCGACCACATCGGACCGGCGGCGAAGCTGTTGATCCGGCCGTGAAAGACCCGCTTCTCATCCTGCGAGCGGCGGAGATAGATCGTTATGTCCTTGCCGAGGATGCTTTCCGGCGCGATCGAGGCCATGTTCGAGACCAGTTCGAGCCGGTAGGCAAACAGGTGCGAAATCGCTTCGTCGCCCTCGAAATAGGTCGGGATCAGCGTGTCCTCGCCGAGCGGCGAATCGACGGTGATCCAGCGATTTCCCTGCTTGATAATAGGATTAGCCATGGGACCGTCTCCGAGCGACCACTGCGCAGGGTCCGATGATGAGCCGACCGGACGAACGCAGCGCGCGCTCTCGTCCGCCGGCACATGGATATAGAGCGCGCAACCTAAGCCGCGCCCGCCCGGATTGGCGCGCCTCGCGGCGGCGCGAAAACCCGGACGAAACGGCGGACGAGACCGACCGCAGTCTCGTCCCAGAACGAACGGAAGCGGACATGACGTCCGCTTCCCGGTCCCTCAAAGCGCCGTTGCCGGCCTCATGAAACAATGGCCGTGGCGAGATCGTAAGTGTAGATCTTCTGACCCTGCTCGGCGTGTGCCTCATCGCGCGGAATGTTCTTGTATTCGATCTTGCTGAAGTTCAGGCTGAGCGATTCGCTGGGCCTGTCGCCGCCGCTCGACATGCTGTAACCGCTGATCATCGTGTTCGTCAGAGTCCACGTGAGATAGGCCTGCATTCCCTGGTCTTGCGTGCTCACGCAAAATTCGATCACGCACTTCTTGCCCGTGCCCTTCAGCGACTCCTTGAACACGTCTGCGCTGGCGCTGTCCATCACCTTGGTGACCACGATCTCCGACACGCTCGGGTCGCTCGCCTCGCGGTCCTTGCTACCGCCAGGGGTGGGAGAAGTGATCCCTCGACCGATGCCGAACTGAGCGCTGCTGAGTTCGATCCAGTTCGTGTGGTTTTGCTCGGTAACGTCACCCGTGATGGCTCCGCTATCGTACTCCATGTAGACCGGCATAGCTTTCTCCTTTGAGGTTCGATTTCGTCAACGCTGTATCCCGTATTCGCGGCGGCGAGTTCGCGGTCGTTGAAAGATGTTCACCCCACCTCTCGGATCGACCGCAAGGTCCCGATTGCCCGCGTCATCGAAGAATATAGATGACCTTACCCCACTCACAACGCCGCCACTGTGACGGAGATCATCGAGCCATCGAATTTTCCGCTGCTCCAAAGGCGCCCACTATCGAATATGATATTGAAACTTACCGGAATCGTCCATCGCCACCTCGACGGACTTGATCGGCAGGCCGTCGGCCATGCGCGACAGGAAGTGTCCCGACATCTCCGGTAGCAGGCTGCGCGTCAGAATATGGTCAATGTTCCGCGCCCCGCTTTCGACCTCCTTGCAGCGCTGGGCGATCCCCTCGATCAACGCCGGCTCATAGCTGAATTCCGCCTTGTAGTTCTCCACGACGCGACGGGCGATGCGCTTCAGCTGCAGATCGACGATCTGCCGCATGATCTCGTCGCTGAGCGGGAAGTAAGGAACGAGGGTGACGCGCCCTAGGAAGGCAGGCTTGAAGATCTTAAGCAGTTCGGGGCGCAGGGACTCTGCGAGGCCGGCGGCGTCCGGCATGGTCTCGGGATCGGCGCACAGCTTGTGGATCGCGTCGGTGCCGGCGTTCGACGTCATGATGATGACTGTATTCTTAAAGTCGATGTCGCGGCCTTCGCCGTCGCGCAACATGCCCTTGTCGAAGACTTGATAGAACACGTCCTGGACGCCGGGATGGGCCTTTTCCATCTCGTCGAGCAGGACCACGCTGTAGGGACGGCGCCGCACGGCCTCCGTCAGCACGCCACCCTCGCCGTAGCCGACATAGCCCGGCGGCGACCCCATCAGGGTCGAAACCTTATGCTCCTCCTTGAATTCCGACATGTTGATCGTGGTGATGTTCGTCTCGCCGCCATAGAGCAGGTCGGCAAGGGTCAGGGCCGTCTCGGTCTTGCCGACGCCGCTGGTTCCGACCATGAGAAACACCCCGATCGGCTTGCGTGGATCGGTAAGTTTGGCCCGCGACGTCCGGATCGCCTGGGCAATCGTGTCGAGCGCATGCGGCTGCCCGACGATCCGCTCGGACATGCGGTCCTTCAGGGTCAGCACCGCCCGAATTTCGTTCGAGACCATCCGCCCGACGGGAATGCCGGTCCAATTTGCCACCACCTCGGCGATGGCTCCCCCGTCGACGCAGGGGTGCAGCAGGGGCGCCTCGCCCTGTGTCTCCTTGAGGCGCGCGTTGGCCTCGGTCAGCTCTTTACGCCAGGCTTCGATCTGCGCGGGCGTGGCGGCCTCGGCCGGCGGCGCAGCCGGCTTGCCGCCGGCCGGCGGCGCCGGCGGCTGAAGCTGCTGCTCCAGCTTGGTCCGGAGATCGACGATCTTGTCGACCAGTTCACGTTCCGTCTTCAGCCTGGCTTCCAGGGCCGTCAGCTCGCCCTTCACGGTTTCCCGACGCTGCTTCAGGGTTTCGAGACGCTCGGCGTCGCCCTGGCCGATCGCCAATTCACGCCCGAGGATGTCGATTTCGGTGCCCAGCGCGGTGACCTCGCGCTGCCGATCCTCGATCTGCGCCGGCGTCGCACTCTGGCTGATGGCGACGCGGGCGCATGCGGTATCCAGCAGGCTCACCGATTTGTCCGGAAGCTGCCGTCCGGCGATGTAGCGGTGCGACAGCCGCACGGACTCCGAGACCGCCTCGTCGAGGATACGGATCTTGTGGTGCTTCTCGAGGGTGGCAACCAGCCCGCGCATCATGTTGATGGCGACGGGCTCGGTCGGCTCGTCGACCTTGACGACCTGAAAACGGCG
>JBGPEQ010000103.1:0-9641 GCA_041482855.1 Dongiaceae bacterium
CCTGGATATGGCGCCAGGCGGCGCCGGCGGCGATTTCGATGCGCGCCCGCAGGTAACGGCCATTGGCGCGCACCGGGCAGTAGCCGAACCGATTCATCGCTGCCGGCGCATCGAACGACACCGGATCGATGGTGCGGTTGCGCGTGCCCGTGCGCACGCTGACAGTTGCGCCGCCGGCGTCACCCTCCACCAGCGGCCGCAGGCTGCGCACGAGAGCGCGCCGGCCGGGCACAAGCTGCGCCTCCCCGGTATCGACGGTCGCCGCCAGGTTGGGACCGTTGAAGAACCCGATCAGATGCGCTTGCGTGAACCCGGCCAGCAGCAGGCGCCCCGAACCGGTCCAGAAGCGATTGTCGAGAGAAAATGGGAGGGCATCGAGATTGGCCGAGTAACTGTCGAGGCTGTCGAGCGTGTAGCCGGCCTGCGAGGCCGCCTGATGGATCATCTCCATATCGACCTCGGCGCGGCTCCAACGATCGGCGGTCCAGTTGTAGATCAGCAACCGATTGGGCGCTCCGCCGGTCAAGTCGCTGCCCGACCCGGGATAGGAAACGACATAGAGCTTGTTGATGGGATCGACGGCGGCGCTGATACGGTTCAGGTAGGTCTGGTTGACGTCATTCCAAAAGAAACGATCGATGCGATGATGGCCGATGGCGCGCAGGCCCTGCGCGCCGTCGAGCGCAAAAAACCCGGCGTTGTCGCGGGAGAAGACCCAGTTGACGTACTCGGTCGCCTGCTTGGCGACCTCCTCGTCCTCGGGTCCGGTCGGCTCGAAGCGCACGACCTCGTCGCCGGCGGTGAAGATCTTGAGGAGCGAGGGTAGGATCCATTCGACCACGTCCGCAACGTCGGTCGATACCACCTTGCTGCGGCCGTCCTGCTCGTTCCCGAAGGGCTCGCCGAGGTAATAGCGCAGCGCCTTGCGCCGCTGTTCGCTGAGTTCACCTCCGAGATGCGCCAGCGAGTCGGCGATCTCGGCTGCAAGAATGGACTTGAGTTCGGACTCGCTCATCTCTGACATGACGTTGTTCCCCGGTGAGTTGTTAGGCACTGCGAATTGCAGTTTGCATCTTTCGGTTGTGTTATCTCACTATCTACGCTATCTTTGGTTGCATGTTGCCGATTGGCGACATGACGACTAACTCTCTATCGGAACCGCGCGATGCGTTTCCCGGAGTGATCTATGAAGGTTCGGCATGCCATCATGCACGCACCGCTGATCGTGACCGCCCTTGTTTGTTTTGCCCTCGTCGGTTCTCGGTTCGCACAGGCGGATTCCGCTGCCCCACCCGCCCCCCGACTCGGAGTTGCGATTTTTGGCGGGAACGATCGATCTCCCATCGACATAGCTCAGAGGGCCGACGGCTCGACGATTCTTCTTTCTGTTTTTCCTTGGAAGCATTCGGAAGAGAACCAATTCGTCGTTCAACGCCTAGACGCCGCAGGGGGCGTGATCTGGCGAACCCTGCTATCGGTGCACGGCGACCCTCCGAAGCGTAGCCCCACCACGGCGAGGTCGGGATTGGAGTACAACGACGAGGTCAGCCTTCTCGATCTGTGGAAGGTGAGCAGCAGCGATGAAGACGTACTGGGCACTCATTTGATTGCGTCGGCGGACAGTGAGCACGACCCGATCATTGTCGCCGACCGGCTCCTCGGGTTGTGGGCGCTGTCCGGAGAAGGAAAGGTTCTCTGGCATCGGCACCTTTTCGGACCACTTGGTCTCTCACTGCTGACGGCATTCGCCCGATCGAACGACGGATCCGTCGTGCTCGGCGGCTCAGGCGCTCGGGAGGGTGGCCGCTGCGATGCGGCCACTGTGACGAAGCTCGACGGGCAGGGACAGCCGATATGGCGGTGGCATTCCGATTACGAACCGCTCGCCGGCGCGACGCATGTCGTGCCTCTTGCCGATGGCGGCGTTGCCGTCCTCGTTGATTCGCTCAATCCGAACAGATACCTGGCCGGCTTCGACGAGACGCCGTGCAGGCGCTTCGGAGATGACTATCGACGCTTGATCTGGTTAGATCGGGACGGTCACGAGACACGCCGGATAGCCGTCCCACCCCATGTCTACGTAGAAGGCATGACCGCCCTTTCCGACGGCTCGATCGCGATCATTGCCTGGCGGACCGGTGCACTGCTCTTTCGCCGCCTTTCTGCAGATGGGAGGCGCGTTATCGTCGACCGCGTCTACAATCTGCGCGGACTCTTCGGCTGGTCGAAAGAGATATCACCCTGGTTCGTCGACATTGCAGCCGCCGACGCGGATACCATCTTCCTCGCTACCTACTACTGTCCCAATTCGGTATGGCCATGCCTCGGTAGGGGCGTTCACGCCATTCAAGTGGCACCGGATGGCCGCCTCCGCCGTATGCCAGATCGCATGCTCAGTGAGCCATTGCTCGCGACGCAGGATCCCCTCTCGCGGGCCGTTCTGATCTTCACCCCAGGAGGTATAGAGCGAATTCCGCTACGAAAGTCGGCAGAGTAGTGGAGATCCCCCCTTGCGGGCGGTTCTAATCTTCACTCGGGAGAGGCAAAGGAGAATCTTCCCGCCTTGACCCAGGCATCGTACCACTCCCTGGTGCGGTCGTCGACAAAAGGCCCGTAACCGGCGACGTACCGTACGAAATCCATGAGGAAGTCGACATAGTCGTCACGCGGCAGCAGCTGCTCTTCGATCGACCCGCAAGATCCGATCTCGCCGCATTCTGGTACTTTCTTGTCCCCGTCGTAATAGACGCCCTTGGTGTGGACGTCATAGATTATCTTGTAGAAGGGCTTGGACATCTCATCCATGCGCGCATCGATACCGCCGGGTCCGAAGGCATCTCGTACATAGTAGAGTTCTGCCAGTTTGCGCATCATGGCGCGCAGACAGACCATGCGGATCACTTTCGACGCGACCATGTCTGCGGTTATCGGGCTGCGTGCATACGGTTCGGCGCTCGCCGTGCATTCACGGAGGCGAGCGGGTAGGTTCTTGGTATAGTCCTGCGCCGGCTCGATCCGCTGCGCGGCGCGCTCGATCGCCTCATAGTCGGGCTCGGGCAGCTGTTTCGGTGCGTCGGCCCGGGCTGGCACCAACATCATGAGGAAGGCGATCGTCGCCAGGCCGATCCGCTGGCATATCATCAGACACTCCTTGTTTATATGCGACTTATGCGTGTACGAAAGTATAATATTGCATCCTTAGATTGCGCCAGCCTGAAACGATGCGAGGGACCCCTGATGAGCGGTGCCCGAAGCGAGTTGGTCAGCGTGAATTCCTGGGGCCTAGTGGCGTGTGCTGCCATTCCGTGAAACGATTGAACCGTTCATTCCACCCGGGATTGTTCGCAGCGTAGTTCGGTTGTGTCTGCGCGTAGCCGAAGCGATGGGCAACAAGCGCATTCCGGAGATCCGGGCCGTACCCGCTGGCGACGAGCCAGTTGAGGCGATCGATCGTTCGAGGACCGACCGGATCTGCCGGATGATCGTACTTGAAGGGCGCTTCGTGCCGATTATACAAGCGGCGTCGGCTCATGACGTCATTGACTGCCCGTTGAATGATCTGCAGAGCGCCACCGGGTGTTTGTTTCCGGCCTCGGGGCGACGTCATAGTGTATATGTCCATGATCTGGTGGGCCAATCGCTCATCGTCGATCTTCGCCAGCTTGTTCGCATCATAGAAGTCCTCTTTGAGGACACGAAACGCTTGATCGTGCGTCAAGTGGGCCACATCCGCAGGAAGCTCGCCAGGACCGATGCCCAGGTGTCCCGGATGGTTGGCGTGCCAGCGCGCCAGAGTGCCCTGAGTAATGCCCATGTTCGTCGTGCCACCTGTATCGGCCTCGCGCTTTCGATTCGAATGACCACCTTCCCAGGCCAGGATTTCGTCAATGATTCCGTTGGCTCGTTCGTCTTGATGCCACGCCGGAACCTGTTCCGGCTTGCTCGACGACAGCGGAAACGAACCTGTCGTGTCATTCAGGGGCTTTGCAGGTGGAATGGGCAATGCCCCGCCCCCCGATTGCGCGATGTCCATGCCCGCCTGCCGGCGGGCCTCTTCCTGCATGAGGCGCCGGTTATCGATGTCGCGCTGGACGAAATCGGCAACAGCATCGCGACCATCGCCGAAGGCCGCACCGCGGCGATTGTCCGCGGACTGCTGGGACGCGCCGGGGCGCCAGCCTGCCGCACGGAGGCGCTCCAGTTCCGCCTTCTGCCTGTCCTCCTGGTCGAGCATGCGAAGGAACTGCTGCGCCGCCCAATCGGTCGTGCCGAAGGGGGGCGTCCCGCCTGTCCTGTCGTACATCTGATGATCTTCAGTATGCTGCGGGTTCGGGCTGGATGCTATCGGCCGAAACGCAAGAAGACAGATGCGGCGCACGAACTGCGGCGCTCTCGTCGCTCCCGCCTGGGGGCTAAAATGAAAGGGGCCGCGCGCCGCAGGCGCACGACCCCATCTCATAATAAACACATTATAGGATGACGCTCCTATTCCTGTCAAGAAGAATCTTCACTCTGCAGCCTGGGTCAGGCTCGGGCTCCGGTGGAGGTCCATGCGGCCGAGGCGGCCTGCCGCACGGCCATAGCAGGCTACCAGCACTTCGAGGCCGAGGCAGACGGCCGCAAGCTCGGTCTCGTCCGCACGCCAGGCAGACTGCGGCCGCCGCCGGCCGCCATCGAGAAATCGGGGTAGGCGGCCGAAGACGACGAGGTTCTCGGTGGCATCGCAGACGCGCCGGCCGGTGGCCAGAAGACGGTTTTTCCCCTGGCGGAAGAGAGACTGGAGCCTAGCCAGCTCGGCCTCGGTCAGATCGTGGCGATCGGCGTAACCGGCGGCCTGTGCGCCGAATAGATAGCTGCAATTAACCTGCGTGCGGCCGATGCTGCGCCCGTAAAGAAACGCGTAGTAGCAGCCCGCTTCATGCTGTTCGCGGGTGACCAGCCCGCGCGCCAGCAGGAGGCCGAGCGGATATTCGGTCAAAGTCGGATCGCCACCCGCCGCCAGCCGTTCACGGTACGCCTGCAGCTCAGGCGTGCCGCGGTCGATGACCGGCCGATCGCGATTCGGGCGCCCGCGCCGCCCCTGCCCATGCCAACCCCGTTTGCTGTTATCGCCCATCTCCCATGCTCCTTTCTGCTCTGCCTGATCGTTTCCTGTAACCTATTGGCCAATCGAAATTTATCAGTTACCAGGCGATGTGGCCGTAGCTCGCCGCCATGGCATCCGCCCAGTCTTCGCTGGCCTTGCAAGGTTCGCAGATCCGTTCCTCAACTCCGGCGCTGTCGAACCATTGGGAACAGGATAGACAGCGTCTGGGTGACCGCGCGGCCCGGCGGGGCCGGCAGCCGCCGATGGGCCCGGCCCTCGCTCTAGTGGGTGGTGGCTCTGGATGATACATTATGTTGTACCTGTTTTGTTCCTACGCAGATACTATGAGATCCGCATTGACTTGTCAACGTCTTCAGCATATAAGGTTACGTGCGTAAACGTCATGAGGAGTGCCACCCATGGCCGAAGTTTCCGAGGCCGCCCGCCAGCTGAAGGTTCTGCGCGAGCGTGCCGGCCTGTCGATGCGCGAGGTTTCCGAGTCTCTGGGCTGGGCGCTGACGCGCTACCAGCACTACGAGGACCGCTACCGCCGCCGGTTTCTGCCGATCGAGTTGATGCGGCACATGGCCGCCCTGTTCGCGCAGAAAGGCGTCGATCCACGCGCGGTGCTCGCATTGGCGGGTGTCGATGCAGGGTCGGGCGCGCTGGCCAGTCTGCCGCCGATCGCCCGCTTCGAGCCGATCGCCCAACCGGCGCCGGGACGCGACCTGCCGGTGATGGGTGCGGTGAAGGGCGGCGCCGAAGGCTTTTATTTCAATGAGGGCGACGCCAAGGAGTATGTGCAGCGCCCGGCCATGCTTGCTGGCGCCGCCAACGCCTTCGCGCTCTACGTCGATGGCGACAGCATGGAGCCGCGCTATTTCGCCGGCGAGATCCTATACGTGAACCCGAACCGGCCGCTGACCAAGAATTGCTTCGTCGCCGTCGAGTTGGCGGATGGCCGCGGCATGATCAAGCAGTTCCTGCGCCGCAGCGACGACCAACTGGTGCTGCACCAGTTCAATCCCGCCAAGGACATCAAGCTGGCGGCGAAAGACGTGAAGCACATCTACCGCATCATCGGCGCCGGCGAAGGCAGCTGAGGTGGGCGCGCACTGTCCCGCAGACGCGTTACAGCCCGCCCGGAGGGTGCTCCGGGCGGGCCGGCACAAGGAGTGCGAAAGGGACTAAAAGATGGTCAGGGACACCAGGAAGGCGTACGCGGCACCGAAGAGGGACAAACTCACCGCTGTGTAGAGCATCCTCGTCTCCTCCGCTGCAGACCGGCCGGAGAATACGGAGCGCCAACCGTTCGTGTTGTGGCATTTCGGTGAGATCGGCGGCGAAGATTCCAATAACTCATTGGAATCATTTGAATTAACGATTGACGTCGACGACGACGCGACCGCGAACCCTGCCTGCGAGGATGTCAGCTCCCAGCCGGAGAAGATCGCCGAGGCCAGCCGCCTGGATCATGGCATCAAGCTTGGCAGCCGGCAGATCGCGTGCCAGGCGGGCCCAGGCCTGAGTGCGCTCAGTGGTCGGACAGGCGACCGAATCGATGCCGAGGATGCTGACGCCGCGCAGGAGGAACGGGATCACCGTGGTCTCCAGCTTGGTCCCGCCGGCCAGGCCGCAAGAAGCCACCGCTCCGCGATACTTCATTTGCGGCAGGATCGTTGCCAGGGTCGAGCCGCCGACGGAATCGATGCAGCCGGCCCAACGCTCGGGATCCAGCGGCTTGCCGGATGGGGTGGCGATGCTCGCGCGATCGATGATGGAGGCGGCGCCGAGCGACTTCAGATAGTCATGGGTCTCGGCACGACCCGTGGACGCCGCGACGGTGTAACTGAGCTTAGCAAGGATCGCCGTTGCGACGCTGCCGAGGCCGCCGGCCGCTCCCGTTACCAGTATCTCGCCCTGCTCGGGAGTCAGCCCATGCCTCTCGAGCGCCATGACAGCCAGCATGGCGGTGAGGCCGGCGGTCCCGATCGCCATAGCGCGCAGTGGCGTCAGGCCCGCCGGTAGCGCCACCAGCCACTCACCCTTGACGCGCGCTTTCTGGGCGTACCCGCCCCAGCTCGTCTCGCCGACCCGCCAGCCCGTTAGAATTACCGCATCGCCCTTCTGCCACTGCGGCGAATCGGAGGCCTCGACCGTGCCGACGAAATCGATGCCGGGAACGTGCGGGTATTGCCGCACCAGCCGTCCCAGGCCGCCGAGCACCAGGCCGTCCTTGTAGTTCAGGGTCGAATACTGGACCGCCACAGTCACGTCGCCTACCGGCAACTGACTCTCCGCCACCTCCTCTATCGCGCCGGCCACCTTGCCGTCCGTTTCGCGCAGCACCAATGCCTTCATGAATAGGCTTCCCTTGCCGACGTTAGCGCAGCCGTTCGAGGATGCTGACGTAGTTGGCGACGGCGGTGCCGCCCATGTTGAAGATGCCCGCGAGCCTGGCGTCCTTCACCTGCATGTCGCCGGCCTCGCCCATGAGCTGCATGGAGCACAGGACATGCATCGATACGCCCGTGGCTCCGATCGGATGGCCCTTGGACTTGAGGCCGCCGGAAGGATTGATAGGCAGACGGCCGTTCTTCTCGGTCCAGCCTTCGAGCGCGGCACGAGCGCCCTGCCCGCGCGGCGTCAGGCCCATGGCCTCGTACTCGATCAGCTCGGCGATGGTGAAGCAATCGTGAGTCTCCACCAGGCTGAGGTCGTCCAGCGCCAACCGCGCAGACGCCAGCGCCCGCTGCCACGCCACGCTGGCGCCTTCGAACAGCGTGATGTCGCGCCGGCTCATGGGCAGGAAGTCGTTCGCCTGCTCGGCTGCGCGGAACCAGATCGCCTTGCGCAGGGTGAGCGCGGTTTCGACGTCGGCCAGCACCACAGCGGCGGCGCCGTCGGACACCAGGCTGCAATCCGTGCGCTTCAGCGGCCAGGCCACGATCGGGTTCTTCTCGGATTCGGCGCGGCAGAACTCGTAGCCCAGGTCCTTGCGCATCTGCGCGAAGGGGTTGCCGACGCCGTTCTTGTGGTTCTTGGCGGCGATGCGGGCGAGCGCATCCGACTGATCGCCATGCTTCTGGAAGTATAGTTGCGCGATCTTGGCGAAGATGCCGGCGAAGCCGCCGGCCGTCTCGGCCTCCTCTTTCACGTAGCTGGCCTTCAGCAGAATGTTGCCGACCTCCGGGCCCGCCGTGTCCGTCATCTTTTCGACGCCGACCACCAGCACCAACCGCGCCCGCTTGGCGGCGATGCTGGCGAGGCCGCCATGGATCGCCGCCGAGCCGGTGGCGCAGGCGTTCTCCACCCGCGTCGCGCGCTTGAAGCGCAGGGCCGGCTCGCTCTGCATGACCAGGGAGGACGGGAATTCCTGGCGCGCGAAGCCGGCATTGATCTGGCCGACGAACACCTCGTCGATGTCGGCCGCCGCAACCCCGGCATCGGCGATCGCCGCGCCGACCACCTGGCCGATCAGCGCTTCGACATCGGCGCCGTCGCGGCGCCCGAACGGCGTGTGACTCCAGCCGACGATGCAGGCGGTCATGGCGCTTGCTCCTCATGAGTGCAGTCGCGACGATAGCGGTTGCCGTAGTGTTTACGCAAATGGGGTGCGGGCGGGGCGGCGACTAGTCGATTCTGCAAAACAACCCCATGCATGGAAAAATCGTATTTGTTTTTCAATGAGTTGACAGTTTCACGAAAATCGATTTCGGGGCCCGCCTAGAGCGTCTCAGTGAACTTCACGACATCGCCAACGGGCGTCCCAAGCAGCTGAGCGTCGCGCATCACGATCCGCCCGCGGACGATGGTGGCGATCGGCCAGCCGGTCACGGTCATGCCGTCGAACGGCGTCCAACCGCAACGGCTGGCAATCCAGGACTCGCGGATCGTGCGCCGCGCCTTCAGGTCAACGAGCGTCAGGTCGGCGTCGTAGCCGACGGCGATGCGGCCCTTGCCGGCGATGCCGTAGATGCGCGCCGGACCGGCGCTGGTGAGGTCGATCAGGCGTTCGAGCGTGAGGCGGCCGGCGTTCATGTGGTCGAGCAGCAGCGGCAGCAGCGTTTGCACGCCCGGCATGCCCGAGGGCGACTGCGGATAGGGCTTGGCTTTTTCCTCGCGCGTGTGCGGCGCATGGTCGGAGCCGATGCAATCGACCACGCCCTGATCGACGGCGCGCCAGAGCGCCTCGCGGTGGCGGGCCTCGCGGATCGGCGGGTTCATCTGCGCGAACGTCCCCAGGCGCTCATAGCACTCCGGCGCGACCAGCGTCAGGTGCTGCGGCGTGGTCTCGACCGTGGCGATGTCCTTGTTGGCGGCGAGGATCGGGATCTCCTCCGCCGTCGTCACATGCAGCACATGGACGCGCCGCCCGGCCGCGCGCGCCAGCCGGAGCAATCGCTGGGTCGACCGCACGGCCGTCTCGACGTCGCGCCAGACCGGATGCATGGCAACATCGGCGCCGTCTTTCACCAGAGCATGGCGTTCGCGCAGGCGGGCCTCGTCCTCGGAATGGACGGCCATGCGCCGGCGCCCGTTCCTGAGCACGCGC
>JBGPEQ010000104.1:0-9640 GCA_041482855.1 Dongiaceae bacterium
GAAGATACAGGTCCGCCGGCCGGCCGGCAACGTTCAGGCGAATACATAATTAATCGCGGCAAAGAACGCCGCCAGCTTATCGGCATCGAGGCGTCCTTGGCTGCGTACGCTCGAACAGAGATCGACGCCGAATGGCCGCACGCGCGCGACCGCATCGCTGATATTGCCGGCCCGCAGGCCGCCTGCGAGGAACACGGGGCGGTCGACTGCGTCGACGATGCGACGGCTCAAGTCCCAATCATGTACACGGCCGGTGCCGCCAAGCTCCTTCACAGCCAGCTTCGGGTTGCCGGAGTCGAGCAGAAAGGCATCGACCGCGCCAGCCAATGAGCGCGCCTCGTCGACGACATCGGCATCGGCCACATGCAGCACCTGCACGACCTTCACTTGCGGCAGTGCGCGGCGGATGGCGGCATGGGCGCCCTCTTCGACGCGATCCACCAGCTGCACCGTGTTGGTGCCGCAGCGACGGACGTGGTCGATAATCGCATCCGCTCGAGTCTCGCTCGTCAACAGGAACGTGGCCACCGGCGGCGGCACGATGGCCGCGATCTCCGCAATGAGCGAATCATCGACGACACCGGGGCCGCTCGGCATTTGGCCGACGAGGCCAAGCGCGGACGCGCCGGCAGACACCGCCAGACGCGCTTCCGCGACGGACATGATGCAGCAGATTTTGACTCTGGGCCTTGCCATCGCAGTCATTGTTCCGCTTCGTTGCGCGCAAGTCCAGCGCGGTGGCCGACATGTCCCTCTCATTTCATATTCGTGCGCGCTATACTGCCGGCATGGATGAAGTCGTCTATGCCCATTGTGGCGTCGATCGCGCGCGACTTGCGGACTTGAACCGACGGTCGAATACGCGCGGACTGCGCCATCTTGCCGGCCACGGCGCTCTGCTCCTGGCGACCGGGACGCTGCTCGGCATTGCCGTCGGCAGTTGGTGGATCGTGCCCGCCACGGTGGTGCATGGCGTCGTCCTCATCGCCTTGTTCGCACCGCTTCACGAGACCATTCACCGCACGGCCTTCAAGAGCCGCTGGATCAACGATGGCGTCGGCCGGCTGTGCGGCCTCCTGCTGGTGCTCCCGCCGGAGTATTTCCGCTTCTTCCATTTTGCCCATCATCGCCACACCCAGGACCCGCTGAACGATCCCGAGCTGGCATCGCCCAAGCCAGGCACATTCGCGCAGTGGCTGATTCACGTCTCCGGTTGGAAATACTGGCGGGCCGCAGTGGTCGGGCTCGTCACGCATGCACTCGGCCGCGCGTCGGAGCCCTTTCTGGGGGCGCCGCGTGCAGCCGCCCGCGTCGTCACCGAGGCGCGCGCCCTACTGATCGTCTACGCGCTGATCGCCGCTGCCGCCGTGGCGACGGGATCATGGGCGCCGCTGACCTATTGGGTGCTGCCCGCGCTAGCCGGTCAGCCATTCCTGCGGTTCTATCTGCTGGCGGAGCACACGCTCTGCCCGCTCGTGCCGGACATGCTTGCAAACTCGCGCACGACGCGTACCAACGCCATCGTCCGTTTCCTCGCCTGGAACATGCCGTATCACACCGAGCATCACGCTTTTCCGTCGGTACCGTTTCATGCGCTACCGTCGCTGCACAGCGACCTGCGCTCCGACCTCAAGGCGGTCGCGGCCGGATACGTCGCGGTCAATCGCGAAATCTTCCAGCGCCTGCAGTAGTCGTCGTCGCTTCGGAGGCGGCTATCGGCCGGATTCGTAGATGCCGGAACGTAGCGCCGCGACCAGTTGCTCCATGTCGGGCGCGATGGCGCGCGATTCCTCCACCGGCGGCACATGCGTGCGTACGTCGGCTAACAAGCCGCGCAGCTTCGTTGGAGCTTCGCGCTTGGTGACATGCAGAGCCTGCGATGCCACCACGGCCAGCGCGGCCAGCGCGGCCTCGAGGCAATAGGCCGCCTGCTCCTGGCCGCGCCAGGCGATGAAGGTGGGTGGGGCGGTGTCGTTCTGGCCGAAGCCGCCGCCTTCGCTGCCCGGCAGGAAGGTCCGCTGCGCCGCGCGCTTCGCTTCCTCCGCATAGCCGACCTGGACCATGCCCAGGCAACCGAGATAGCCCTCGCCGACCCTCAGCTGATCCGGCAGCAAGGAATAATGTCCATCGAGAAGCTTCGACGTGTGCTTGTCGGCGAGGATGCAGAGATCGGCGGCGGCGGCGGCGAGCGCATCGAGCGCCGGATAGGCGCCGGCGTTGTGATAGCCGCCGGTGCTGTAGACGCGACCTTGCGGATGCTTTGCGTCAGGAGGCAGGTAGACCGGATTGTCGGTGACAGCTTTCAGCGACCGCTCGGCGATCTCGCGCGCCTGCGCCAGGGCACGGCGAAACTGCGCGAGTACCCGCGGCAGAATGCGATAGCTGACCGGGGCCTGGTAAGGCCGCCGTTCCGCATTGCCGTCAGCCAGCAGAGTGCGTAGCGAACGCAGCGCGGCCGTCTCGTGCGGGTCGTTCCACAGCTCCTCGAACTCCGGCGCGAAATGCGTCAGCGGGGCCAGGATCGCTTCGGCCGAGAGCGCGAACACCTGCTCGACCAGGGGCAGCCGCCGCTCCATGGCGATGACGGCATCAGCGATGAGCGCGCTGGCGCAGGGCGAGCCGTTGACGAGCGCGAGGCTTTCCTTCTCCGCCAAGTCGAAACTGGCGGCCAGCGCACTGAAGAGCGGGGCCAGGCCGAGGATCTCGCCGGCGCCGCCCTGCCCCATGGCCGAGACCGGCGGCAACGGGCGGCCGTCGAGCAGCTGCGCCACGGCCTGCGCAAGCGCCGGCGTGACCGCGCCATGGCCTTCGACGTAGTTCGCCAGGCGCGCGAAGACGATGCCGCGCGCGACGCGCTCGGGCAGCGGCGGACCGAAGGCCGCATGGGAGCCGAACGGCGGTTTCTTTGCGTGAGCGCGCCGCTCATCCGGCTTCAGCCGCACGCGCGCGAACTGGCCATAGCCCGAGGTCACGCCGTAGATCGCGACCTCTGGATCGCTGTCGATGAGACGCATGAAAGTCGCCCGGCAGTCGCTCATGCGCCGCAAGGCGTCGGCCGAGAATGTCACGGTCGCGCCGCCCCAGGCCGCCTTGGTGTAGTTTTCGATGGTGAAGTCCGCGCGCGAATTGAGTCGAAGAGTCATGATGATACAGACCTATCAGAAAGGAAAACGGAAGGTGGCACAGTGATAGCAAACTGGCGCCGGGCTTTACAGCGACCATAATCCCATGCTCCCGATGCAGTGCCGCGGGCGCGCCGCAGACGGCTAAAGCCGCGCTTGATTTTCTTCGCGGTGGCGCTCAGAGTATCCGACGGTTGTCCTTCGCGGATGGACATCCGTGACTACCGCGGGCGGGCGCTCGCTGGTTTTTTTGATATTCGGACGCTCAGGCCGGGACAAGCCAGGAGAGTCGCCAAAGCTAGAGTGAGCGTAATGAGCGAACGTCATCAACCCGATGGTTCCACGGGCGGGGCAGGCACGGAACTGCGCGGCACGATCAAGTGGTTCAATCCCGAGAAGGGTTACGGTTTTGTTTCGCCGGCCGACGGATCACAGGACGTTTTCCTGCACATCTCCGCACTGAAACAGGCGGGGCTGCAGGATGCGCCGGAGGGCTCGACGATCCATTGCGAGGTCGGCCAGGGCCGCAAGGGCGTGCAAGTCTTGCGTGTGATCCAACTGGACCAGAGCACGGCGGCGCCACGCCCAGAGCAACAGCAGCAGCGGCCGCGGCGGCCGTTTCCGCCGCGCGGCAACAGCTCGCATCACGGCCACGAATAGCAGCACGCCGCGGCGCGGACGCCGTGGCGGGCTGAAGGCGATGACCTGCCGACGGCGCAGGACGGAAAGGCGCGCTCGCGCAAGTTAGGCGCCTGAAGCAGCTCAGCAGCCGCGAGAACCCATTCCCACAGATCTGGCAGCGACCGTGAGCATCGATCCGCGCGACTTCCGCCTAGCTCTCGGCTGCTTTGCCACCGGCATCACCGTGGTCACGACAGCCTCGCGCGAGGCCGGCATGATCGGCATCACCGCCAATTCCTTCAACTCGGTCTCGCTCGATCCGCCCCTCGTCCTGTTCAGCCTGGACCGCCGGGCCTACAGCCTGGCCGCCTTCCACAGCGCCGGACATTTCGCCATCAATGTCCTCAGCGAGGGTCAGCGTCATCTGTCGGTGATCTTCGCCACCCCGCTGATCGACAAATGGGACAATGTTCACTACGAACTTTGGGATACCGGCTGCCCGATCCTGACGGATACGCTCGCCAATTTCGAATGCAAGACCCAGCACATCTATGACGGCGGCGATCATCTGATCTTCGTCGGTCGCGTGCAGAAGATGCGGTTCGCGGCGGATGGCGAACCGCTGCTCTTCTTCCGCGGCGGCTACCGCCATATGCGCGACGCCTAGCCTGCAACCATAGCGGAAAATTGGCACAGGATTGGTCGGCAGCCCGCGGCAGATGGTTGCATATGGCTTGCACCGGTTTTCCCGTATCGTGTAGCTTCGACGGCAAAATGGGACTCGCCTTCGGGCGCGAACCGCTTGCGGAATTGGGCCAGCTTCGGCTCACGAGTCCGGGTCACTACCAGTCACGACGAGGCAGAAAATGACGAAGAAATGGGGCGCGGAAGAGTTCTGGGGCCTGGGGCTCGAGTTCGATCCGCAATGGCTGCTCACGGACGAGCAGAAGAGGATTCAGGCGCTGATCATCGAGCTGGCGCAAAAGGAGATGCGCGACAACGCCATCGAGTCCGACAAGAAGCTATTGTTCCCGCGTAAGAACTTCCAGATCCTGGCTAAGCATGGCCTGCTCGGCCTCCTGGTGCCGAAAGAGCTGGGCGGCATGGGCCAGAACCATGTCTGCGCCGCCATGGTGGTGGAAACGATCGCCCGCTACGCCTGCCCCTCCACCGCCATGTGCTACACCATGCACACGGGCGCCGTTGCCGCCGCCCTCTTCCGCCACCACAGCAACGCGACGATCCAGGACATCATGCGGCGGATCGACAAGGACTGCCTGGTGGGCACCCTGTCCTATTCCGACCCGGAGACCGGCTCGCACTTCTGGTACCCGATCTCCTCGGGCGCCGAGAAGGTCGAGGGCGGCTACCGCGTGCGCAAGAAGGCGTCCTGGACCACCTCCGGCGGCTTCGCCGACTGGTACATCCTGCAGACCACCAGCCCGGATTTCGCCGGCAACTTCGCCGACCTGACCTGTTGGCTTGCCCTCCTCAACGAGGTCAAGGCCGAGCCCTCGAAGTGGGACGGCCTGGGCCTGCGCGGCAACCAATCCGGCACGCTCGAACTCGACAATGTCATCCTCTCGCCCGACCGCATGGTGGGCCCGAAGGGCGACGGCGCCAGCTCCAACGACGAGTGCGTCGATCCATTCTTCCTGCTGTGCTCTTCGGCCTGCTGGAACGGCATCTCGCTCGGCCTGGTCGACATCACCAAGCGCCACACGACCATGAAGAAGCACGTCGACGTCGGCATGCGCGTGGCCGACTACCCGACCATCCAGGACTATGTCGGCGAGGCCATCACCGACACCAACACCTGCCGCTCCTTCGTCTTCCTGATGGCCAAGTCCATGGACGACGCCACCAACAATTGCGACTGGTCGATCCACAAGGACCTGAAGGCGCTGCCGCGCGCCCAGTTCCTGCACTGGATGTGGCAGGTGAAGTTCAGCGCCGCCAAAAACGTGGCGCATGTGACCGACAAGATGCTGCATGCCTGCGGCGGCACCGGCTACAAGCCCGGCCTCGGCATCGAGCGCTACCTGCGCGACGGCAAGGCCGGCTGGGTGATGGGCCCGACCAACGAGGTGCTGCGGCAGTTCGTCGGCAAGGCCGCCCTCCTCGGTTTCCAGTCGCTCGACTACTGGAACCAGTCCGTCAACGAGCGCGTCCTCAACAACGAGCTGAAGAAGCTCGACGCCGCCGGCAAGAAGGCGCTGGCCGAGAAGCTGCTGAAGGAGGCCACCGCGAAGGCGGCGGAGTAGCCGCCGGCGGCCGGTCGCGGGGCGCTCTCACGGGGTCGTCAAATTTGAGCGATGGACCCCATGCCCAGCGGAGAATGGCCGCGGGTTCGTTATGTAGGGGCGCCCGCCGCGTGGACGCCCTGGCGGGCGGGGCATCGAATTGAGCGATGGACCCCATGCCCAGCGGGAAGCAGGGAGAGGTTCACCACAAAGCCACGAAGAGCACGAAGGTTCTCCGCAATCCTGCCCCACCGCCGGACGTGCCCACATCTTTGTGCCCTTGGTCGCTCTGCGATTGGAGAACGAGCGATGGACCCCATGCCCAGCGGAGAAATGGCCAGCCGGGCGTTTCGTAGGGCGCCCCCGCGTGGACACCCTCTAATCCGCGTGACGGTTGCGGATTGAGGGCGACCATCGGGTCGCCCCTACGCAAGGGGAATCGAATTCGAGCGATCGACCCCATGTCCAGCGGGAAAGTGGCGCTCGTTCGCGGCCCGGAGGGATGGCCGTGCGGAGGGAAGGGTCGAACATGAAAACTCGAAATTCAACCCTATTGCATTCTGCGTAGGCCCTTCGACCGGCAGAGCCTATGCCGCAAGCCTCCCCGCAGGCGGGTCGCGCCGCGCGCCTGCGTGAATTCTTGATCCGATTCACGATGTCAAAGACCGACCGCCAGCCACGAACTGACAGATGAAACATTATAAGAACATTCGACTATCCGCGTCAAGCAAAATTGTCCGGAGATACCGAGCATCAGGCTCGATCCGCCAGCCTCTGGTACTGTCGGGCTGCGAACTGCAGGAGGGACCATGGTCAGCGGATTCAATCCTCGCGGCACCTGGGGGCCGAGAGGGCGCGGCTTCAGCATGGGTGTCGTGCAACATTCAGGGCATGTCATTCACTTCACGGGACAGGTCGCCTGGAACGAAAGCGAGGAGGTCGTCGGCCCTGGCGACGTGCGGATCCAGGCCCACCAATGCTTCCGGAATATCGCGACGATCCTGTCGGCCGTCGGCGGCGTCATGGAGGATATCGTCTCGATCACGACCTACTTCAGGGAGCGCGCGCATCTGCCCATCATTCAGGAGGTCCGAAACGACTACTTCGATCCGCGCTCGGCGCCCGCAAGCACGTCCATCATGGTCGCCGGGCTTGGCCACGAGGATTTCCTCGTGGAGCTTGCACCGATCGCCGTCGTGCCCGACGAGCGGTTCAGGCCGCCCAGCTGACGAGCGTCAGACCTTCCAGCCCAGACCGCGCATAAACTCCTCCACGCGCTCCGTATAGGCGCCGGGCAGGCCGAGCTGCTCGTTGATCTCGGCATGGCTGAGATCCACCGGCAGGACATCGACGCTGCCGCCGAGCTTCTCGGCCTTGAGGGCGAAGGCACGGTTGGCCGGGCAGGATTCGTTGCCGCGCTCCCGGCAGACGGCGAGCATCGGCAGCGTCGGGCCGGCGAGGCGATGGAAGGGCGAGGCTGCCTCCCACTTGGCGGGGTCGCTGCCGAAGGCCTTGTCGTAGAGCGGCCAATGCCGGGCGTTCATGATCGCCGGCACGTTCATGGCGCCGCTATCGAGCAGCACCGACCCTTTCCAGGGTTTAGCTCCCTGCCCGGCCGCGATCTCGGGCGCGGCCGTGACGAGGGCCACGAGGTGGGCTCCGGCCGAATTGCCCATGAGGATGATGTTGGCGGGGTCGCCGCCCCAGCCGGGCGCCAGTTCCTGCACCTTGGCCAGAGCCCGCGCGACGTCCTCGGCCTGGGTGAGCGGCTCCGCCTCCGGCATCATGCGGTAATCGACCGAGACGAAGATGACGCCCTTGGGAACCCAGCGGGCGACCTTGTTGTCGACTACCCGGGCGTTGTCCTTGTCGCCAATGCGCCAACCGCCGCCATGGACCATGAATAGGATCGGCGCGCGCTCCCGCTGCGGCGGCAGATAGACATCGATGCGTTGCGCGGGGTCGGCGCCATAGGCGATGTCCCGCTGCACCGTGACCTCCTCCGGCAGCTCCGCAAAGACGCGAGGGCTGAGGAGGAGCATCGTTGCACAAAGGCCGAGCGATAGCTTCTTCACGGGGAACCATCCCTATCGGACTGCAAACCAGGCATCGGGCGATGTCAGGTTACACGGCGGGGTTTGCAGAATCCTGCGCCCCTGCAATAGTTTACTTGGCGATAACTTCCGGATGGAAACATCCGGAGCAATTTCCATCATGGGCGACAAGACCATGCGGGCGCGCGAAAGCTATCGCCGCAAGCCGGGGCCTTGCGGGTCCGACCTGGAACGGCGCACCCGCGGGCGGTATTCCGCGCGGCGATAGCTTCGCCACGAGAGGACCTCTCGCGACATTCGTCCAGATGGGGACCGATGTTTCCGGACAATGTCGCGCAACACGGTTCAATGTTTCGTTTGTTTCCGTCGGCGCCAATGCCAAAGCTGGCGGACGCTCAGGCGGCGTAGGGTTCCAACTGTTGCAGGTACCGGTCCTTGACCACCCGCGGCAACCAGGCCGCCTCGAAGGCGTTGCGCGCGAGCTGCAGGAGATCGCGCTTCGACAGGTCCGCCTCTTCCTGCACCGCGATCAGGTTCTCGTTCATGTAGCCGGGGAAATAGGCGGGATCGTCGGAGTTGACGGTGACGCGCATGCCCTGCTCCAGCATCGTCTTGATCGCGGCGGCCTTGGTGCCGTCGGCGACGTAGCTGTTGGAGATCGGGCAGACCGTGAGCGCCAGGCCGCGGCGCTTGATCTCCTCGCAGAGCTTGGCGTCCTCGATCGAATTCACGCCGTGGTCGATGCGGGCGACGTCGATCTCGTTCAAACACTGCCAGATATGCGCGACCGAATCCCGCTGGTCGACGTCGCAATGCATGGTCAAGAGATAGCCCTCCTCGCGCGCCCGCGCGAACACCTTCTTGAACTTCAGCGGCGGGTTGTTCTTCTCGTCTGAGTCGAGGCCGACGCCGACGATCCATTCCTTGTAGGGCAGCGACTCCAGCAGCGTCGCCATCGCGAATTCCGCGCTCCAGTCGCGCAGGAAACAGAGGATGAGCTGGGAACGGACGCCGAGCCGCCGCTCGGCGTCCAGTTGGGCGCGACGGATGCCGCGGATCACCGTGTCGAAGCCGACGCCGCGGGCCGTATGGGCTTGCGGATCGAAGAACATCTCGGCGTAGACGACGTTCTGCGAATGGGCCTTCGCCAGATAGGCGTAAGTAACGTCGTAGAAGTCCGGCTCCTTGAGCAGAACGCTCATGCCCTCGTAGTAGACGGCGAGAAATGATGGCAGGTCGTCGAAACCGTAGGCGGCCTTCAGCTGTTTCACACTCTTGTAGGGCAGCTCGACGCCGTTGCGCTCGGCGAGCGCGAACTTCAGCTCCGGTTCGAGCGTGCCCTCGATATGCACGTGCAACTCGCATTTCGGCATCTTCTGGATGAAGCCCCGCATCGTCGCCATGTCGCCGCTCCCGTCGCAATTCCGCGCCGATTGTGCAGGCGAGCAGGGTCGTTGTCATCCGCTCCGCGGTTGGTTCCCGTAGGGGCGACCGGCCGGGCGCCCGCCCCGGCCCGGTTGAGCGCAGCCCACGCGGTCGCGGCTGGGCGGGGGCCCCGCCGGGCGCCCCAACAACAATCAATGGCACAAAATAACCCCCC
>JBGPEQ010000105.1:0-9519 GCA_041482855.1 Dongiaceae bacterium
AAACTGATCGACATCAACGAGAGCCAGATCAACAAGGCCCTCGAGACGATCAGCAAGAACATGGGCCGCCAGATCAAGAAGGGCGCCATCACCGAAGCGGACCGCACCGCGGCTTTGGCGCGCATCCATCCCTCGAAATCCTATCAGGACCTGAAGGATTGCGATTTCGTGGTGGAAGCCGCGACCGAGAAGGAAGAGATCAAGAAGGAGATCATGAAGGCGGTCAGCCCGGTGCTGAAGCCCGAAGCCATGATCGCCACCAACACCTCCTCGATCTCGATCACCCGCCTGGGTGCCGCCACCGACCGGCCGCAGAAGTTCATCGGCATGCATTTCATGAACCCGGTGCCGGTGATGCAGCTGGTGGAACTGATCCGCGGCCTCGCCACCGACGACGACACCTACGCGGCCGTCAAGGCGCTGACGGAGAAGCTCGGCAAGACCCCGGCGCCGGCCGAGGACTTCCCGGCCTTCATCGTCAACCGCATCCTGCTGCCGATGCTGAACGAGGCGGTCTACACGCTCTATGAGGGCGTCGGCTCGGTCGAGGCCATCGACACCGCCATGAAGCTCGGCGCCCACCATCCGATGGGGCCGCTGGAGCTGGCCGACTTCATCGGCCTCGACACCTGCCTCTCGGTCATGCAGGTGCTCTACGAGGGCCTGGCCGACAGCAAGTACCGGCCCTGCCCGCTCCTGGTGAAGTATGTCGAGGCCGGCTGGCTCGGCCGCAAGGTCGGCCGCGGCTTCTACGACTACAGCACCGGCACGCCCGTGCCGACGCGCTGAGGGGCGCCCGGCGGGCATTTGCGCCTGCGACAGAGCTGGGATTTCAGCTTGGCGCCGGATTCGGGCCGCGCGCGAAAACGGCATTTACGCAGAAATGTTTCACGTGAAACATCGCGCGCCCGGGCCGGAAAACACGATTCTGCAAAACAACCCCATGCATTAAAAAATCGCGTAATTATTTCAATGACATGACTTGTGCCGGATTCGGACCGTTGGAGCACGGGAGAGACCGGTTTGTGGCCGGCTTTTGATCGGAAGGGGGCGGTGAGAGACATGCTGGTTCGGTTCACTCTCGCAGCGTTACTGACCGCCGTCGCCGCTGCCGGCAATGCAGCGGCGGCGCCGTGGAGCCCTTCCCATGTCGTCGTGGTGATCGAGGAGAACCATTCCTACGATGAGATCATCGGCAATGCCGACGCGCCCTTCATCAACGAGCTGGCCGCGGACGGCGCCCTCTTCACCAACGCCCATGGCGTGGACCACCCGAGCCAGCCGAACTACCTCGCCCTCTTCTCCGGCTCGACGCAGGGCACCACCGGCGACGGGGCGGTGCGGGGAACGCCGCTGACGGCGCCCAATCTGGGGGCGGCACTCATCGCCGGGGGATATACGTTCTCAGGCTATTCCGAGGGCCTGCCCGACGTCGGATCGCTCAAGCACTCCACCTTCGGCGGCTATGCGCGCAAGCACAATCCCTGGTCCGACTGGCAAGCCGACAAACCCGGCCCGAACCAGTTGCCCGCCGGCTCCAACCAGCCCTTCAAGAACTTCCCCTCCGACTTCAACCGGCTGCCGACCGTCGCCTTCGTCGCGCCGGACCTGGGCCATGACCAGCATGGCGACGGCCTGACCTCCGACCGGACGTTGATCCGCGATTCCGACGAATGGCTAAGGCGGAACATCGGGGCCTATGCGCAGTGGGCTGTAACCCACAACAGCCTGCTGATCGTCACGTGGGACGAGGACGATGGCGACGACACGACGGTCAACCACATTCCGACGATACTGGTCGGCGCGCAGGTGAAGCCGGGCAAGTACGGCCAGCGCATCGACCACTACGGCGTGCTCAGGATGATCGAGGATTTCTACGGCCTACCGCTCGCCGGCGCCTCAGCGAGCGCGGCGCCGGTCGTGGGGGCGATTCCGGAGTAGGGCGCGGTGCCTTGGAGCAGGCTGCAATGCCATCCTGCGTCCTTCGACAAGCTCAGGATGAGGAGGAATCTTGGTGGCACGAAGAATGGCCCTCATCCTGAGCTCGTCGAAGGACGCACCTCGTCGATCCCAGTCTCCTCTGCAGACTCACGAACCTACAAGCATGCGATATCGGCGCCGATTTGATACCGGTCCGCCTACTCCGCCGCGGCCTTCGGGGCCTCGATGAACTGCGAGATCCACTTGTTGCGGCGGCGGACGATGTCGCGGTAGGTGGCTTCGAACTCGGCGGGCGGGAAGGTGTGGGTCGAGGGCCGCTCGACCAGCGCCTTGGCCCAGGCGGCGAGGCGCGGGAACTTCTCGATCTGGCCGATCTTCCTGATGCGGTCGAGGAAGAGGTGGCGCTGCAGGAAGGGCGTGTAGGCCGCATCCACCAGCGCGTACCTGGCGCCGTTGAAGTAGGGGCCGCTGCCCTGCTTCTCGAGCGCCTGCTCGAGCCGCCCGAACGGCAGCGGGATCTTCTCCGCCGCGGCGCGAAAATCCGCCTCGGAGTCGACATAGCCGGTGCCGGTCACGAGGTCGGCGAAGGCCGGCATATACTCGATCCAGGCGCGGTTCACGGCGCGCGCGACCGCGTCTTCGGGATGGAGGCGCGGCGCCACCGTGTCGTCCAGGTACTCGGCGATGGCGTTCGATTCGAACAGCGACACGGAATCGTCGATGCGCAGCACCGGCACCTTGTTGTGCGGGGAGATCGCGCGGAACCAATCGGGACGGTTGTCGGGCTCGATGTGCTGAAACTCGAAATCGATCTTCTTCTCGCGCAGCACGATCGCCGCGCGCTGCACCCAGGGGCAGGTCTTGAAGCTGACCAGCAGATATTTCGCCATGGCGGCCTCCGACAGGTTCGGCGTGTGGGGGCATGATGGCAGGCCGCGGGCGGCCGGTCCAAATGAGAAATATTTGGCGGCAGGCGAGGTTTTTGGAGAACGGGGATGCTATGTCTGATCGGATGGGCAGTCGCAGCCGATCGGCTGCGCGAGGTCATGCGGAGGACGTGATGAAGGCGCGCGTATTCAAGAGCGTTTGGGACGCGTTGGAAGACAGCCCGGAGCAGGCCGCCAACATGCGGCTGCGGTCGGAATTGATGATCGCCCTGCGCGCACAGGTGGAAGGCTGGGACAGCACCCAGGCCGAGGCCGCCAAGCGGCTTCGCATCACCCAACCCCGCCTCAACGACCTGCTGCGCGGCCGCATCGGCAAGTTCAGCCTCGATGCCATTGTCGCCCTGGCCGAGCACGCGGGGCTCGACGTGCGGCTCAAGGTGCGGGCCGCAGCCTGATCGAAATCGACTCTGACCCGGTTTCGTCGCTGCGGCAGATCCAGCTCATTGCCGATCTCCTCTACGGCTTAGGCCAGACTCCATAATGGCGGCGAACAGTCGGCGGCATATTGAGCGCCGTCACAGGAGCGTCGGTCGGCGGGGAGCGGTTTGGCGGATGGAACCGGACATTGGGGGAAATGACACCTCGTCGAGCCGGTACCCACAAAAGGAAAGCCACCGAAGTGTGACCGCTGTCATGGTGGACGGCACCCTTGCAAAGTCATCCTCGCGACAACATCGCGCGACCGTTCAGGCATTTTGACCCGGCGGCGAACAGCATTCATTGTGGAGGTTGCAAATGACACTAGCGGTTTGGGCTGATTCGCCCGATGTGCCGACGACGGTGTGTTTCGATGCACGACTGGTTGGCGCGAGCGGCGGTCCGGCCTACCCCGGCGGCACGACCGCCGGTCAAGGGGGCTGGGACGTCGGCATACATTTCAATGGCCTCAGCGACCTGGCGGACAAACTGTCGCGCATGCCCGTCGGACTGCCGGCCCCTGTTTGCGGCAATTGGTATCAGAATTGTCCGCCCATCGCTCGCGGGCAGGTGACGCGTCTGGCGATCAATGCACATGGCCTGCCGGGCCAGCTCTACGTCAGCGGCGTGAACGGGAGAGCCCTGACCGCAGACAACGCCGGCGCGTTCCATGCCGACCTCCATGCAATCGGCCTGGCGACCAGCGAGACCGCCATGATTCTCCTGATGGGATGCATGGCTGGAAAGGGCGAAGCCGGAACTCTCCTGCTGAGGGCGCTTCAGGGTGTTTGGCCCGGCCGGACGATCGTGGCCTTCAGCACCGTCGGTTATTCGCATGCCGGAGGGATGTATCGTTCCGGCGCCCAGTGCACCGAGCCGGGCATGCGCGATACGCTCTCCCCCGACCCGTCGCTGTCGACGAGGCAATCATACGAGACCTACGGGCCGATCTGGAACGATCTGAAAAAGCTGCCGTGGGCATCGGAGACGTCGCCGGGAGCCAAGGTGATCAAAGATGGACAGATCGTCCGCGGTGGATAGCTTGGCCGGAAAGTCGTGCCGCCAGATCTGGCGTGAACGATTGATCGCGCCGTGCAAACTCGGATCTGAGCCTAGATACCGCGAACGTTGTTCTGGAGTTCCAGCATCACGTGCTCGATCGCCGTCCGCTATTCGGCGGTCTTCGGCTTCCATTCCACGGCCATCTGCTGGGCCCGGGATATTTCGTCGGGCGTCATCCTTCGGGCGACCTGGTCGCGGTTCCTGGCGGCGCGGTCGTCATCGGGGCCCGGCGGAAAGGCGGCGGCCGCGAGCGTGTACCACATGTACGCCTGCAGGTTGTCCTGAGGCACGCCGTCGCCATTCTGGTAGAGCGCGCCGAGATTCAGCTGCCCCGCGGCAAAACCTTGCTCGGCCGCCTTGCGATACAACTCGGCGGCCGCCTTGCGATCCTGCGGCACGCCCAGGCCCTGGGCGTACGACAAGGCGAGATTGTACTGGGCGCCGGCCATGCCCTGGTCGGCCGCCGCACGGTACAACTGCAACGCCATGGCGTGGTCCTGCGCTACGCCCTGCCCGGTATCGTACATGACGCCGAGATTGTACTGGGCCCCGGCGACGCCCTGGTCGGCGGCCTTGCGATACCAGAGGCCCGCTCGCGCGGAGTCCTGCAGCACGCCCTCGCCGAAGTTGTACATGGCGCCGAGCATGAACTCGGCGTTGGCATCGCCTTGCTCGGCCAGATTGCTGCAGGCCGAGACAGCCCGCGCGGGATCTGATTGCAACAGCGCGGCGGCGTTGCCGCAATCCTCGGCATCGCCGGCCAGCGCCGGCGCAACCGCCACGACCGTCAGGAGAATGGCCATCGCGATGACGCGGATCAATTGAACGTCCTCCTTCGGATCGGGAGCAGTGGATAACGACAGTCTTCCCGAGCCAGAGTGGGTATCACAGAATCCGTGGCAGGGCTTCAAGCGTTGAGGAAGGCCAGGAGCCTGGGGATGACCTGGGCCGGGGCCTCCTCCATCAGCCAATGGCCGGCGCCTTTGATGACGACGCCCTCGACCCGGTCGGCGACGAGGCGGCCCTGCTGGATCAGGAATTCGCCCGAGGCCTTCTCGCCGGTGAGGACCAGCATGGGCATGGGCAGCTTCTTCGCGGCGAACTGCGCGAAATCGGCGGCGTCCTGCTCGAAGGCGTGGAAGATCTCGAAGCCGGCGCGCATGCCGCCGGGCTCGGCATAGGCGGCGGCATAGAGGCGGCGATCGGCCTCCGGGACCGAGCGGGTGTGGTCGGCGGCGAAATCGTTCCAGAAATGCTCGAAATAGATGCGCTCGCGTCCCGCGACGAGCTGGAGCGGCACCTCGCCGTAGAAGTGGAAATGCCAGAGGTCGCGCAGCAGCCAGACGGTCTTCCACTCGCCCACGCCCGGCAGGAACGCATCCATGAGCGCGATGCGCTCGACCTCGGCCGGAAACTGCGCGGCATAGGCATAGGCGACCATGAGCCCGATATCGTGGCCGGCGAGCCGCACGCGCCGGTGGCCGAGCGAGGCGGCGAGCGCCTGGACATCCTGCGCCATCGTCTTCTTGTCATAGCCCTGGGTCGGCTTGGCGGACTGGCCGATGCCGCGCAGATCGGGTGCGATGATCGTGCGGGTCTTGGCCAGCTCGGCGATGAGCGGCCGCCACATGTGGCTGGTCTGGGCATAGCCGTGCAGGAGGACCACCGGCTCGCCCTGGCCGGCGGCGAGATAGTGAAGCCGGGTGCCGTTGACGTCCGCGAAGCGGCTTTCGACGGCGATCGGTCGCTGCGCCTGAGCGGGCATGGGTGGACTCCTTCGTGGGGAATGCGCGGCCCGATGCGGGCGGCGGGGGAGTTGAGCGCTGACGTTGCGAGGATGTCAAATCGGTTCGAACCTCAGTCCCGTTTTCGCTTTGCGGATCAACCACTTCTGCGACGAACGAGGGTGCACCGCGGCCGCCACGGCGTCACTGGTCGGAGTTACGACGCTTGCGGTTCCGGCGTCCAGTACTGTGTTCCCGAATTTCCCAACGTGGGTCTTGCTCACTGCCTCCGATGGTGATTCCCTAGGGTCCAGCTTAGAGTCGAGGGCAATGGCCGCGATATCCACAACGGATAATGACATCAAGGAACGGCTCTCGGTCGCGTTTCTATTGGCGGTTGCGGGCCGGGCCGGGTGCCAAGTGACGACGCAACCACTCGATCGAATGAGCATCGACGCGACGGTAGCCCCTGTACAAGGGGCAAAGGTGAAGCTCGACGTCCAACTCAAGGCGACATCGGGAGTCGAGTTTGACGGGGACCAAGCCCTCTTCGACCTGCTGGTCACGAATTACGATCACCTGAGATCCACTGAGGTCGAGAACGCTCAAATTCTGATCGTCCTGGACCTGCCGCAAGAAAAGGCTGATCTCATGGAGGTCAATGAAGAGGCTCTCATCATGCGGCGATGTGCCTATTGGCTGGATCTCTACGGCAGGCCATCTACGACAAACAGGAAATCGATTCGCGTCCGTTTACCTCGGGCGCAACTTTTCACTCCGGAGGCGCTTGTCGATCTGATGGAGCGACGGCTAGCCCGTCTCCGTGATGGGCAGGGAGGGCTAGGATGATGAACGAGTCTCTGGACGGCGGAACTCTACGGGCGCTTTCGCCGCATGCGGTGGCCGCCTACCTCAAGGCCAAAGGTTGGGTTGACCAAGGAAAATGGGGTCAGTTTGCGCTACTATTCGCTCGGGAACGGGACGGCATCAAGAAGGAGGTCGTTGTCCCAACCAAGGCGACCATCCTCGATTTCGAGCGGCGAATGGCGGAACTGTTGCAGGAAATTGCCGAGGCAGAGCAGCAGCGACCGAGCCGAATTCTGAATGATCTCGCGGTGGCCCCGTTCGACGTTCTTCGTGTCAGGGCGCGAGAGGCTGACGAATATGGCTCGATCACCCTAGAAGCTGGCCATGAACTTTTCGACGTTGGCCGCAGCCTCTTGGTGACAGCTGCAATCCAAGCGGCATCGCCTAAGACGCGCCCGGTGCTTCGAGGGCGGCGGCCCGAAGAAGCCAACGAGTATCTTGAGCGGGTCCGTCTTGGTCAGACCGAACGGGGAAGCTTCGTGCTTACACTCCTTTCCCCGTATAGCTTTGACCCTGCCGACCAATCGGCGACTCAGGCAACGCTTTTTGACGATGGGAAACCCTTTGGACGACGGGTTACCGAGAACCTATCCACGGCTCTCCGCAGTGTTGAGCAGGCGCTTGAGCAGGCGGTCGGCGCTGGCGCCGAAGCTTTCAAGAAATTTGCCGATCAAGGGGTCAGCGCAAACCTGTGCAGCGCGCTTGCGCGATTGGCCGACTTGGGCGGCGGCGCCGATATCTCGCTGAGCTGGAGTCCGCAGAAGCCACTTCAGGGGGAGGCGCGACTTTCACTACAGCGGAATGACGCATCCGTCTTGAAAGACGCAGCTGCCGCCATTTCAGCGGAGGCGGGACCGCAGACAATTCGCCTTGAGGGTACGGTTCTTGGGATCACGGAGCGGAAAGATCAGTTTGACGGGACAGTGACGCTACATGTCGACTTAGACGGTAGGCCTAGGTCCGTGCGAATACAATTTTGGGACTCTGAACGCGATAAGGTATTTGAAGCCTTTCACGGTAAGACGGATCTCCTAATGGCCGTAGAGGGCGAACTCGTCAAAGACGGTCAGCTTCTTCGCCTCAGAAATCCGCGAGACTTTGAGGTGATAAAAATCGACGAAGAATAGGCACTTCGCCGAGCCGCTCGATCCCGAAGCACCCTCTGTCTAGCAAAGAGAGATCAATGGGCATCGGTCCTTTTGGGGCTTTGAGAAGAATCCGGGGAAAAGAGGACGCTACCCTTTGTCCGGCTGCAATTGCGCGAAAAGATGGAAAGGGAAGCGCCCCTCTCTTGCGGTTGCAACAGGATCGATCTCACACGGGTGCGTAGTAGAGGACCTGGACGCTGGGCTGCAGCTGCGAGAGCAGGTCGAAGTCGGCAATGTTGGCCGTCAGTACGACCAAGCCTTTCTTTCCGGCCGTCGCCAAGGTCAAGGCGTCGTTGAGCAGCTTTCGGCGGTCGGACGGAGCGAGGCTTTGCGTGCGGGCGAGAATGCCGGTCGCGATATTGGCCTCGAGGAAGACCGCATCATCCGGCTCCACGATGCGATGCGCGGGAACATGGCGCAACACGCCGGCAATAAATGCGGAGGCGGCCGGCGTCCCGGGATGGCGCGGATCGAGATAGCCGAGCGACAAGGCCAGCTCGCCCAGGCACACGCTGCAATGATGCGCCTGACTGGCGGCGACGAAGGCCCGCGCGTCCGGCCCGAGGCGGCCTTGCCCGGCGTGGATATAGACGGTGGTATCGAACACGAGATTGCGCGCGGACGGCGTCGTTGCGGTCAGAAACGGCAGCGCCGATGGCGGGCGGTAGGCGAGCGGTGCGCTACGCTTCGCCGGCTTCAGGCGGCGGAGCGATCGATCGACGTCAAAGGCCAAGATCGAGGTCTTGGTCGAGGCGCCCGGCCTGTGCGATCAGCCAACGG
Source organism: Dongiaceae bacterium (assembly GCA_041482855.1). Taxonomy (GTDB): domain Bacteria; phylum Pseudomonadota; class Alphaproteobacteria; order Dongiales; family Dongiaceae; genus JBGPEQ01. The sequence continues at coordinate 8,887 of JBGPEQ010000105.1, forward strand.
CCGAAATCGTCCTCCGTCGCCAGCGTCAAGAGGCCGGCTTCGATGAGGTCGCTATCGGAGCGGATGCCGGTCTTCCGGCGGGCCAGCGCAACGAGCTTCGGGCTGATGCGGCCGCCGATGCGCTGAGACTTCTTGTCCTTGGCGACGCCGGCGGCCTTCTTCAGCACGACGACACGGTCCAGAAGTTTTGCCGACATGGCCCGGCTTGTCGCGGCACGACCGCGGCGCTGCACGACGCCACCTGCGGCCTTTCTCGTCCGCGTTCTCTTTGTCTTGCTGACCATCGCTGATGTCCTGTTCCGTTGTCAGACAATATAGCTCGGTTTGTCGTACAATGGAAGCGGGTCCAGGGTGCCAGGCCGGCGCGCCACGGTGCGGACCAGGAAGCGAGACGGGCCCTCACCCCCCATGGGCTGAGCTGCTATGGCTGCTCGCGCCACCAGGCGAGGGTATCGGCTAGGCCCTGCTCCAGAGTGATCTCGGGCTTGGCCCCGACTTCCGTCACAAGGTGGGAGATGTCGGCGACGATCGAGGACGGCTCCTCGCGCGTCGGCGACAGCGCGCCGAGTTGGATGAGATCGGGTCGGCCGATCATGTCGCCGAGCAATCCGGCGATCTGCGCCACGGACACGC
>JBGPEQ010000106.1:0-9447 GCA_041482855.1 Dongiaceae bacterium
CCCTTGTATGTAAGGGAAATGAGTAGGGGAAAGGAACGAATCAGAGTTGATTTGCCGGAGCGGCAGCGCTGCCGCTCCGGCGATCGCGGGCCGGTGACCGTTAGCCCTCTGGTGGCGAGCACCGCGGGAGAGTGTGGATCCCGGCCCGTGTCCATTGTCGGCCCGAACAGTCGCTTGGCGTGCAAGAGCGCCGTATTCGCAAGGACGGGTGCCATGGACGAACGCACACAGACCATCGTGGGGATCGATGTCTCGAAGGACCAGTTGGATGTGCATCTGCTGCCCTCTGGCGAGCACTTCACGGTCTCGCGTGACGACGCCGGATTGAAGGCGCTGACCAAACGGCTTGCCAAGCAATCGCTGCAAGTGGCGGCGATGGAGGCGACCGGCGGCTTGGAAGGACCGGTGGCGGCGGCGCTGCATGCGGCTGGCCTGCCGGTGCGGGTGGTCAATCCCCGCCAGGTGCGCGACTTGGCGCGCGGTCTTGGCATGCTGGCCAAGACCGATGCCATCGACGCGGCGATGATTGCGCGCTTTGCCGAAGCGGCGAAGCTCACGGGCGCGCCCGTGCCCGATGCCGAAGCCCGGCATCTGGCGGCCTTGGTGGCCCGCCGGCGGCAGCTGCTCGGCATGGCGACGGCGGAGAACAACCGCCTGCAGCAGACCGCCGACAAGCGCATCCGGCGATCGATCCAGCGCCTGTTGCGCAGCATCGAAGCCGAGCTCGAGGACGTCGATCGCGACATCGGCACCGCCATCAAAGCGAGCCCGCTCTGGTGCGATCTTGCCAAACTGCTCGATGCGCAACCCGGCATCGGCAGCATCACCGCAAACACCTGTGTTGCCGAGCTGCCGGAACTCGGTCGCGTCAGCAACAAGAAGATCGCGAGCCTGGTCGGCTTGGCCCCGCATGCCCGCGACAGCGGGACCATGCGCGGCAAGCGCACGATCTGGGGCGGCCGTGCCAAGGTCCGTTCCGCTCTCTACATGGCCGCGCTTTCGGCCGTGCGCTGGGACCCGGTCTTGAAAGAGTTCCATCAACGCCTGCTCGCGCGCGGCAAGCTGCCCATGGTCGCGCTCGTCGCTTGCATGCGCAAACTTCTTGTCCATCTCAACGCCATCGCTGCAAAGTACTACGCCGAGCTCGAACAAACCGCTTGACCGCTCAACACAGTCGCTCTCCCGCTGCGCGGTAGAGGGGACACGCGTGGTGCGGTTGCTGGATCCAGTCCGCTGCTTCAGTCCTGCCAGAAGAGGATCTCGCCTTTGCCGCCGACGGATTGATCGCCGGCCAGGCGCTGCACGAGGGGGGTGCGGATCGACAGCTCATCGAGGCGGGGGCTGCGGCCTTTCAGGGCGCGGAGGAGGAGGCGGAGAAAGCTGAGGTCGTGGCGGCCGCAGTCGGCGAAGCTCGGGAGTTCGCGGTCGGGGCGGCCCAGCAGGATGAGCGAGCCGCGCTTCATGGCGAAGCCGGGGTAGGGGCCGATCGCCGGGCCCAGCGCCAGGATCGTGCCGGCGATCATGCGCGAGGCGGCGTAACTTCCGATGCTGCCTTCGACGATGATGGCGCCGCGCCGCATGCGGTCGCCGACGCGGTCGCCGGCGTCGCCGCGGACGATGACGAGGCCGCCGCTCATGCCCTTCATCTCGCCGGGCCGCGCGCCGCCGAGAAAATCGCCGGCGTTGCCGTCGATGGTGATTTCCCCGCCGCGCAGCTCCTGGGCCGCGCCGATGCCGGCATTGCCGCGCACATGAATGCGGCCGCCGCGCATGGCGTGGCCGAGATAGGCGCCGGCGTTTCCCTCGACCGTGATCGTGCCGCGCGTCATTTCGGCGCCGATCCGGTCGAACCTGCCGCAGTCGCCGATGAGGCGGAGATCATCGGGGTCGCCCGATGTCACCGTGAACAACTCGCCGACCGCGACCGGGCGATTCCCGCATTGGAGCGACAGGTTTGCGATGGCCGCGGCGTCGACGCCTTGCAGCTTGTCCGGCGTGAGCGACGACAGGTCGACGCGCTGCTTCGGCGGCGCGCGCAGCGTCAGGACGAGGCCGCTCATGCCATCACCTCGCGTAAGTGGAAGTGGTACTTGCCGAGCTTGCCGCCGTAATTGCCCGCGCTGATCTTGAGCACGCCGTTGGCGGCGCCGCGGGCGCAGGCGGCGGCGATGCCGGTGCGGGTGGCGGCGCGCACGGCGTCGGCGGTGAAGCCGTCGATCACGATCTCCAGCACCGCCGCGACCTCCGGCGGCAGGGCGGTCTTGGTCTCGCCCTTGAGCGTCGGGCAATAGGCGTCGTTGGTGGAGGCGATCAGGCCCTTGTACTTCGACCCCACTTTCGAACCAGAGCGCACGCTGCCGCCGGGAAACGGCAGGATCACCTCAGGGACTGCGCGCATGGCCGCGACCGCCGCCTCGGCGGCCGCCAGCACCGCCGGCCGGGACGCTCCGAGGATGAGGATGTTGCCGCCGCCGACGGCCTTGGTGGTGCCGACGGTGTCGTCGCAGACGAATTCGCCGTCCATCACGGGGATGCGCCAATAGCGGCGCTCGCCCAGCCGCTTGCTGATCTGGTGGCCGTCGCCGAAATAGCGGAGAGCGCCGCCAAGTTTAAGGGGCGCGCCGTCGCGCAAGCCGGCGAAGCAGGCGGTGCCGGCGCAGGTGAGCACGCATTGGCCGACGCGGTCGCGGAGCTGCTTCTGCAGGTCCTTCGCGGACATGCCGAAGATGAGCACGGCGACGCCGGGGCGGCCGTCGGGCGTCTCCTCGGCCGTGAGCGGGCGCTCGATGCCGGCTTCGCAGCCGCAGGCGATGACGGAGGTGGCGAAGCCCGTGAGGCTGGCCGCCGCGGTCGCCGCCCAGGCCGGCGAATCCGCGGTGATCAGGAGCCGCGTCGCCGTCATGCCGAAGGCTTCGGCGAAGGTGTCCTCGATCTCGACGCCGTTGATGATCACGGCGACGGCCCTTGCGCCGCGTGCTTCACGAGGCGCCCCTGTCCGCCATCCTCGATCTCGCCGTCGGCGATCGCGAAGTTGTCGAGCCGGACTGTCTGGTAGCGCTCGAAATGCGCGCGCAGCGAGCGCTCGATGGCGCGGTCGAAATCCGGGCGCGCCACGTGGGTGGCGCCCCAGGCCATCTCGATGAGCCGGCCGTCGCGCACGATCAGGCGGCCGTCCTTGAAGACGTAGTCGGGCCGCGCGAACATCGCGGACTTGTCGGCTTGCTCGCTGTAGACGGCGATGTCGGCCACGGCGCCGGGCGACAGGCGGCCGCGGTCGCCGAGGCCGAGGATGCGGGCCGGGCCGGCGCGGGTGAGGATCGCGATCTCCGAAAGCGTGTATTCGCGCGCGATGCTGCCGAGGTTGCTGGCGGCGGCCGCGGCGGGGTTGACGGCCGCGAGCATGTCGTTGCGATAGCCGCGGTCCATCAGCAGCCGGATCAGCTGGGGATAGGTGGTGAAGGGCGCGCCATTAGGGTGATCGGTGGTGAGGAAGATGCGCCAGGGATCCTCGACCAGCAGGAACAGCTCCAGGCCGATCGCCCATTGCAGGGCGTTGACGAAATTGCGGTCGCGGTAGTGGAAGGGCACTAGGCCGCAGCCGCCCTGGCACTCGATGTCCATGCTGATCCACTTGCGCGGCTTGGCGAAGGCGCGATTGCGGTACTGCATCATGGTGTCGCCGGAGGCGGTGACGGTCTGGCCGAACATGATCTGGCCGACATCGATGCTGATATGCTTGTTGCGGTTCACGGCCTCGGCGATCTCGGCCGCGCCCGAGGAGAATTTTCGATCGCCCTCGGTGCCGTAGCTGTGGAATTGCACGTGGGTGAGATGCAGCGGAACGCCCTCGCTCGCCGCCATGGTCTGCAGGGTGGTCTGGAGATTGCCGGGGACCCCCAGGTTGTTGCAGTGGAGATGGAGGGGATGGACGACGCCCAGCTCATGCACGGCCCGCGCCAGGGCGGCGATGATGCGGCGCGGCGTCACGCCATAGTGCGGGCCGGCCGTATCCAGGCCGAGCTCGCGCGTGTTGAACTTGAAGGCGCTGATGCCGCCGGGATTGACGGCCTTCACCGCCAGCGCCTGCGTCGCCTGCAGCATCCAGCCGACATAGTCGTTGATGGCAGTCTGGCCCTCATTGCCCGCCATCATGCGCAGCAGCACGTCCTCGTTGCCGAGCATGACGTAGCAGCCCTTGTCGATCACGGGGATGTCGGCCAGCTCGGCATGGGCGTGGCGGGCGTTGCCGGCGACCATGGCCGGCTCGAAGGCGGCCGTGTAGCCCATCTCGGCGTAGCGGTAGCCGGTGATGAAGGTCGAGGGCGTGGCGCGGCCGCCGCCGCCGCGCTTCAGCTCGGTGCGGCGCTCGCTGTCGGCGCGGTGGTCCTCCAGCAGCAGGGTGCGCGCGAGATTGACCTTGCCGCCGCAGATGTGGCTGTGCATGTCGATGGCGCCGGCCATGACGATGCGGCCGCCGAGATCATGGGTCTGATCCAGCTTCGCACCCGCGCCGGGATCGGCGACGATGCGGCCGTCGTGCAAGAAGAGATCGCCGATGGCGTCGCGCCTGTTGGCGGGATCGACGATGCGCCCGCCAGCCAGCTTCACGAGCATCATGACGCGGCCCCGGCGGCGAGGCAGGGCAATCGAATTTGACGTCTAAGCCGCACGCGAGATTCTTGCACGCGGAGACGCGGAGACGCGGAGGCATCCGAGGATGGGATCAGCGCCTTGCGTCCTTCGACAAGCTCAGGATGTGGACCAATTTTTGTGCCACCAAAATCCTCCCTCATCCTGAGCTTGTCGAAGGACGCAGGGCGGTTATGCAAGGCTCCGCGGCGTCTCCGCGTCTCCGCGTCTCCGCGTGAACAGGGCGGGCGCTCGGCATTGCGGGGAGGGCCGAGGTTCATGGGCGATTGCCTCCGGCGGCGAGCGCGCGATCGATGCGGCCGAGTACATCGGCCGCGCTCGGTCTTCCGCCGGCGCGCAGCGCCGCCAGCGGCAAGGCCACCACGCCATCGGTGCGGAAGATCTCGCCGCCATGGTCGATGCCGGGCGTGCCGACAGGAATATGTACCTCCGGCTGGCGCTCGAAGCGGACGGGCGAGGCGGCCAGCACGATCGTCGGCAAATCGGCGCCCGGCGGCGCGAGTGGGCGAAAGGTGGAAATCCACAGGAGCGCGTCGACCTCCCGCGCGCTCAGCAATCGCTCGGTGCTGTAGAGCAACGGATCATGCGTTGGCGCGCCGGTGGCGAAGCTGGTGCGCAAGGGCACGCCGCTCTGCCAGGTGCAGACCTGATAGGCGCCCATCACGTTGTCGCTGCCGGTGAGGGGCAGCGCGGCGCAGCGGGTGGTCTGGTTCACGTCGCGCACGAGATCGGCGAGCGCCTGGGTGAGCAACTCCGCGCCGGCGAAGTTGAATGCGCCGGCGACCCAGGTCACGACGCCGTATTTTGCGGCCTTCAGCCGTTCGGCCAGCGCACTCAATCGTTCCGCCGGCAGGCCGGCGATCTCTGCAGCTTGCACGTGCCGTCCATTGACGAGGCAGCGCAGCGCTGCGACCGCTTCCGGCAGCCGGTCGAGAGCGCAGATGAGTTCCTGCGCGGGAATGCTATCGCCCGGTTGCGCCGGCGGCCCCAGCCGAATGACCGTCGGCGCCGGGCGAGCATCGGCGAAGAGGGTCTGGCGCGGCGCCACGCAGCGTTCGAAGAAGCGCGGGAAGAGCGGCGTCGGATCGGGGCCGACGATCAGCAGCAGGTCCATGCGATTGCGGACCTCGCTCAGGGTCGTGGTCATCCAACCGCTGTCCTGGACGACGCGCAGGTTGCGGAAGAATCCGTCGGCGCCCAGATGGTCCACGATCCCGCCCGTGCGCTCGGCGAGTTGCATCACCGCGCGCAGGCCCGCGACATCGGTGGCGAGGCCGGCGAAAAGCGGCTGTCGGCTGCTGCGCAGGATTTCAGCGGCGGCGGCGATCGCCTCATCGAGATTCGCCGCTTGCCCGCCGACCAGCGGCGTCGCGTCGGACGGCGCGCGCTCGAAACCCGCGCGGCTGAGCGCGCAACCGGCTTCGCGTACGCTGACGCGGCTGTCCTCGACGGCGACGGTGAGGTCGTCGCAGGCGAGCCCGCAAAACGGGCAGGCGACATTGCGCCGGAGGGCGCTGTCGGCGACAGCGGCCATCGCGCGCGATCAGGCGTCGTACTTGATGTAGGCGAACCGCTGGTCGGATGCCGGCGTGCCCTCGAGCGCGCCGCCGGCCTTGCCCGGCTGCCAGTGGATCACGTCTTCGATTTTCTTGGCGAGTTCGAAATCCTTGTCGGTGATGCCTTTGGCCGCATGATTCATCAGCCGGACTTCGACCCAGGCATAGGACGCCGTGATATCGGGATGATGCCAGGCCGCTTCGGCCAGATGGCCGACCGTGTTGACGACCATCAGCGTGCCCTTCCAGCTATGGGTCTTGTACTTGCGCCGGATCCAGCCCTTCTCCAGGAACCAGTGCGGCAGCTCCTGCTTCAGCCGCGCCTCGACCTCGGCGTCGCTATAGACTCGTTCCTTCTCGGTCATGATGACGACGTCCTCCCTCAAACTCGAACGACTCGGCGCTTGACATCGTGGGGGCGAGACCGCATTGACCAAGCCATGATAGTCGGGCCGGCCTCGGCGGGCAACGCAAACGCCGATGCGAGTGTCGCCCGCGTGACCGTCACGGTTCCGGCGCGACTGCATCTGGGATTCGTCGATCTCAACGGCGATCTCGGGCGCCGCTTCGGCAGCCTCGGCATCGCCATCGAAACGCCGCGCACGCGCCTTTCGGTCGGGCGCGGCGAGAAGCTGCGCGCCGAGGGCGCGGATGCGGCGCGGGCGCAACGCCATCTCGACGCACTGATCGAGCGCTTCGGCCTCGACCGCCGGCTGGCTCTGCGTATCGAGGAGTCGATTCCGGCCCATGTCGGTCTCGGCTCGGGCACGCAGCTGGCGCTGGCGACCGGGGCGGCCGTCGCCCGTCTCTGCGGCCTCGATCTGGATGCCCGCGCCATCGCCGGCCTGCTCGATCGCGGCGCGCGCTCGAGCATCGGCATCGCCACCTTCGAGCAGGGCGGCGTCGTGCTCGATGGCGGGCGCGGCGACAGCGACGAGCCGCCGCCGGTGCTGAGCCGCCTGCCGTTCCCCGAACATTGGCGCGCGCTGCTGATCTTCGACCACAGCCGGCAAGGGCTGCACGGTCCGGAGGAGACGGCCGCCTTTCGCCGTCTGGCCCCATTTCCGGCCGCGCAGGCGGCGCATCTCTGCCGGCTCGTGCTGATGGTCGCACTGCCCGCACTCGCGGAACAAGACCTCGATCGCTTCGGCGCCGCGGTCGCCGAGCTGCAGCGCGCGATCGGCGACTATTTCGAGCCGGTGCAGGGCGCGCGCTTCATGAGCCGAAACGTGGCGGAGGTGCTGGCCTGGCTCGAGGCCGAGGGCATCGCCGGCATCGGCCAGAGTTCCTGGGGACCGACCGGTTTCGGCCTGGTCGGCAGCGAGGCCGAAGCCGCGGCGTTGCTGGCGGCCGCGCGCTGGCGCTGGCCGGCGGAATCGGGCCTCTCCTTCGCCATCAGCCGCGGCCGCAATCGCGGCGCCGACATCGAGGTCCTGCCGGCTGCGCGCTGACGCGGCGGCGCATTGGCCCTTGTCTTCCGCGTTGGTCCCGGACAAGACTGCGCCGCAAGAGGCGCGACCGGGCCGCCCGACGCATGGGGAAGAGACGCCATGGAGGCTCCGTACATCCTGCACCTGCTGAGCCCGCTGAAGCATGTCAGCCCGTTCGACGTGAACATGGCGCTCGACGCCGGCTTCACGACCGCCGTGCCGTACACCGCCGTCGAGCTCGGCGAGGTCGCCGGACTCACCCAGGATGCGATCTTCTCGCGCGGGCCCAAGGGTGCCAGGCGGACGGGGATTTTCATCGGCGGCAAGAACGCGATCCTTGCGCTCGACATGCTCGCGGTCGCGCGCAAGGCGATGTTCCCGCCGTTCCAGGTTTCGGTGTTCGCCGATCCCGCGGGCTCTTTCACCACGGCGGCGGCGATGGTCGCCAAGGTGGAGAAGGCGCTGAAGGCGCAAGGCGGCGGCTTGAGCGGCCGCAGCGTCGCCGTGTTCGGGGCCACCGGCGTGGTCGGCTTCGCCGCCGCCGTCATCGCCGCGGCCGAAGGGGCCAAGACGGTCCTGATCGGCTATGACGGCGTCGAACGCGTGAAGGCCCTGGCGGAGGGCGCCAAGGGGCGCTTCAAGGTCGAGCTCGCCTATGCCGACGGCAGCAGCGAGCCCCTCAAGGAAACGGCGATCGGAGACGTGGACGTCATCCTGGCAGCGGGACGCGCGGGCGTGCAGATCGTGAGCGCGCGGCAATTGGCGAAGGCGCCCAACTTGAAGGTGGCGGCCGATGTCAATGCCGTGCCGCCCGCAGGCATCGAGGGGCTGGGGGCGCAAGATGACGGCGTGGCGCTGAAGGGCAGCGGCGCCGTCGGCATCGGATCGCTCGCCATCGGCGGCGTGAAGTACAAGGTTCAATCCGGGCTGTTCCGCCGGATGATCGAGGCGGAGAAGCCGCTGTTCCTCGACTTCCGCGATGCGTTTGCGCTGGCGCGAGAGCTCGTTGGCTGAACCGGACATCTATCTCGCGGTCGCCTTGTCGGCGCGTGCGCTGGCCGTCGCCGCGCGGCGCGGCGGCCGACGCGTCGTCGTGGCCGACCTGTTCGGCGATACGGATACGCGCGCCAGCGCGGAGGCCAGCCTGGTGGTGGATGGCGATTTCGACGACGGATTCGATGCGGGAGCACTGCTGGCGGCGGCCGAGCGCTTGGCGCCGGCGTCGTCGGCGTTGCGCTACGGCCTCGTCTACGGCTCGGGTCTGGAATCGCGGCCCGACTTGCTGGCGCAGCTGGCCGCCGGGCGCCGGCTCGTCGGCAACGCGCCGGCGACGGTCGCGCGCACGAAGAATCCGCGGGAGTTCTTCGCGCTCCTCGACCGGCTCGGCCTGCCCTATCCCGCGATCTCCCATGCATTGCCGGCCGATCCCACGGGCTGGCTGATGAAGCGGGTCGGCGGCGCCGGCGGCGGCCATGTCGAGCCGGCGCGGGCCGGCGCGGCGCCCGACGGCAGCTGCTATTTCCAGCGCCGCAGGGACGGGCGTCCGGTGGGCGCGTCCTTCCTCGCCGACGGCCGGAGCGCGTTGCTGCTCGGCTTCAGTGAGCAATGGTCATCGCCTGACTCATTTCGCTTCGGCGGCCTGCTGCAGCCGGCCATGATCAGCCGTCGCATCGCCGATGCCGTTCCTGCCATGCTCGATGCGTTGACGCGCGCGCTCGGCCTCGTCGGGCTCAACAGCCTCGATCTCATCGTCGATGGCGACGACTTCGCCATCCTGGAAGTGAATCCGCGGCCGGGCGCCAATCTCGACA
>JBGPEQ010000107.1:0-9383 GCA_041482855.1 Dongiaceae bacterium
CTATGCCTTCGGCGACTGCCTGGTGAATTCGCTTTATGCGGTCTACGAGAAATCGGCGTCCGGTTTTGCCGAACGTTATCTGGCGATGCTGGCGGCCGGCGGCACCAAGCATCATGCCGAACTGCTGGCGCCGTTCGGGCTCGACGCCAAGGATCCGAAGTTCTGGGACGGCGGGCTGTCGGTAATCTCCGGCATGATCGACGAGCTGGAGCGGATGTAGATTTGAATCCACAGATGAACACAGATAAACACAGATGGGGCTTTGCGAAAACACGAGGGGGTGCACGCTTTTTCGGGCTGCATGACCAGCCCGCGTCCTTCGACAAGCTCAGGATGAGGGGCATTCTTCATGGCACAAAGAAAGAGCCTCATCCTGAGCTTGTCGAGGGACGCCCGCCGCTGATCCCATTCTCCTCTGTCATCCGTGTTTATCTGTGTTCATCTGTGGTTCCTGATTCTTGTCGCGAATGAGCGATTCCTCGGAGAACAACCGCCTCGGCGGCCGCATCCGGCGCTATGCGCGTGTGGGCACCGCCGTCGGCGGGCTGGCGGCGCGCCTCGTCGGCGAGCGCTATCTGGGCATCCAGCTTGATCGCGGACAGCATGCGGCCGAGCTGCGGGCGGCGCTCGGCGGCCTCAAGGGGCCGCTCATGAAGGTGGCGCAGATCATGGCCACCATCCCAGACGCCCTGCCCAAGGAATACGTCCAGGAGCTGGCGCAGCTGCAGGCCAACGCGCCTTCCATGGGCTGGCCCTTCGTCAAGCGCCGCATGGCCGCGGAATTGGGGCCGGAGTGGCAGAAGCGATTCGAGAACTTCGAGCACCAGGCGGCCCACGCGGCCTCGCTCGGCCAGGTGCATCGCGCGGTCGGGCATGACGGCGGGCTGCTCGCCTGCAAGCTGCAGTATCCGGACATGCAGTCGGCGGTCGAGGCTGACCTCAGCCAGCTGCGCATCATCTTCTCGATCTACGAGCGCTATGACCGTTCGATCTCGACCAAGGAAATCCATCCGGAGATCGCGGCCCGCCTGCGCGAGGAGCTCGATTACGAGCGCGAGGCCCGCCACATGGCGCTCTACGGCCTCATGCTGAAGGACGAGGCCAACGTCCATGTGCCGGAAGTCGAAACGAAACTATCGACAAAACGGCTGCTGACCATGAGCTGGCTCGACGGCGAGCCGCTGCTGCCGTTCATTGCCACACATCCGGAGCTGGCGGTGCGCAACCAGGTCGCGCTCAACATGTTCCGCGCCTGGTACGTGCCGTTCTACTACTACGGCGTCATCCACGGCGACCCGCATCTCGGCAACTACACGGTGCGGCCGGACGCCTCCATCAACCTGCTGGATTTCGGCTGCGTGCGCGTCTTCCACGCCAGCTTCGTCGAGGGCGTGATCGACCTCTATCACGCGCTCCTCAACGACGACCGCGAGCTCGCCGTGCACGCCTACGAGTCCTGGGGCTTCAAGGGCCTCAACCGCGAGGTCATCGACGTGCTCAACCGCTGGGCCCATTTCGTCTATGGGCCGCTCATGGACGACCGCGAGCGCCGCATCCAGGACTCCACATCCGGCATCTACGGCCGCGAGGTGGCCGAGGGCGTCCATCACGAGCTGCGCCGTCTCGGGCCGATCACGCCGCCGCGCGAGTTCGTCTTCATGGACCGCGCCGCCATCGGCCTCGGCTCGGTGTTCCTGCACCTGAGGGCCGAGATCAACTGGTACCGCTTGTTTCAGGAGTTGATTCACGGCTTCGATGTGAAGGCCGTGGAGAAGCGCCAGGCGAAGGCGCTGAAGGCGGCGAGGGTCCCGGGGGCGACGGGTTCGACATAGGATTGGATCCCGGAGCTTGACGAGAAGATGCTGAGCGCCGCGGCGGTTCTGACCTGGACGACCGAACGTCTCGCCAAGGGTGCGGATGACGAGGCGCTCGCAGCTCTCGCCGAGGCCGTCGTTCGCTTTCCCGATGATCCCGTCGTCGCGGTCCGCCACGCCGATGCCCTGCAGCTCGGCGGGCAGCTGACGGCGGCGGCGGCCGAATACCACCGCGCCCTCATGCTCGACCCGGCGGCGGTCGATGGCTGGTATGGGCTAGGTTGTGCGGAGCTGGCGCGCGGCGCATTCGGCGAGACGGCGCACTGCCTGCGGCGCGCCTTGGCCCTGCAACCGGAGCGGCTGGACATCCGCTTCAATCTCGGGAATGCGCTGTTCGGGCTGGGTGAGGTGGATGCGGCCGTCGAATTCTATCGCAGCGTTGCCGAGGCCGGACCCTCGCCGCTGACGGGCGAAGCCCTCGCCGCCATCGCCCGCATCATTCCGGGCGCGTCGGCCGCCGACAACGCCGCCGTGCTGAAGGCGCGCCGCACCTGGGCCCGGAAGGAAGCGAAAATTCTGAGATTGCCAAGCCGCCGCCCGGCGCCGGCGGCGGCCGGGAAGAAACTGCGCATCGGCTACGTCTCGGCCTTCTTCGGCGACCGTCATTGGATGAAGCCGGTCTGGGCCGCCGTGAATCATCACGATCGCGCGCGCTTCGAGATTCACTTCTTCTCCGATGCGAAGGCGCCGGACGCTCAAAGCGGCTACCGCGATTTCCCCGACGACTACGTCCACGACATCAGAAGCGCGTCCAACGACGGCCTCGCCGACTACATAGCGCGCTGCGGCATCGACGTCCTCGTCGACCTCAACGGCTACAGCCACCCGAGCCGACTCGACCTGTTCATGCGGCGGCCGGCGCCCGTCATCGTCGGCTGGTTCAACATGTTCGCCACGACCGGCATCGATGGCTTCGACTACATCATCGGCGACGATGCGGTGGTCCCCGCCGCTGAGGAGCGGTTCTACAGCGAGCGCGTGTTGCGCGTGCCCGGCTCCTATCTCGCCTTCAACGTCCTCTATCCGGTGCCGGAGGTGGCGCCGCCGCCCGTCCTGGCCACGGGTAGCCTCACCTTCGGCTGCTTCTGCTCCCAGTACAAAATCACCGACGCGACGATCGCGGCATTCGCGGCGATCCTGCGGGGCGCGCCGCTGGCGCGGCTGCTGCTCAAGAGCCGGCCGCTCGCCGACGAGTCGAACCGGGCGGCGGTGCGCGGGCGCTTCGCGCGCCACGGCGTTGCCGCGGAGCGCGTCCTCATGGACGGTCCCGCCGAGCACTTCGCGTTCCTCGCCGCCTATGAGCGCGTGGACATCGCGCTCGACGCCTTTCCCTACAGCGGCGGCACGACGACGATGGAGGCGCTCTGGCAAGGCGTGCCCGTGCTGACCTTCAATGGCGATCGCTGGGCGAGCCGGACGAGCCGGTCTCTCGTGCTCGCCGCGGGCCTCGACGCCTGGTGCCTGGCCGACCGCGACGCGTTCGTCGCACAGGCGATCGCGCTCGCCCGCTCGCCGACGACCCCGGCCGAACTCGCGGCGTTGCGCGCCTCCCTGCGCGACCGCCTGGCCCGCTCGCCGGCCTGCGACGGCGCCGCCCTTTGCCGCGGCCTCGAAAGCCTGTACGAGAAAATCGCGATCCGGCCCTAGACTAGGACGGACGTTTGGGCGGAGGAGATCTGCGCGGACCTTCAGCGCCACAGACGCTCGCGCCGGGCGACCTGTTGCAGCGATTCCCGCGTCGCCTCGTCGATTGCCGCCATCGCATGTCCCGTCGGCTGTGGCGGCTCGGCGCGCCAGCCGATTGCCGCGAGCACGGCCGCGGACTCGTAGTAGTCGGACAGGACGGCGACGAGCAAGCTGCGGAAGGCGTCGGGCAAGACGCGTTCAATGGCCTGGAGAATTGCCGTGCGAACTGCCTCGTCGGCGCGAACGAACGCGTCGGCGTCGATGGCCTCGAAGATCGAGCGATGGGCCTGCGAATAGGCACCGGGATCGAGTCCCCCTTGCGTGCCGCTCGGCAGCGGCGTGGCGCCGGGCGGCGCCTTGTCCTCTCGCGGCAGCAACGTGTCGATGACGGCGGCGAGGAACTCCGGCGTCATGCGATATCCTTCGCGAGATCGTCGGCGATCTTGAGGGCGAGGGCGCCGATGGTGGAGGCGGGGTTCACGGCGCCCACCGTGGGGAAGAGGCTGCCATCGGCGACCAGCAGGTTGGGCACGGCGTGGCAGCGGCCGCTTGCGTCGGTGACGGAGGTGGCGGGATCCCGGCCCATGCGCGCGGTGCTCAGCAGGTGCCAGCCGGTGAGCGGGGCGAGCGGCAGGCGCACCACGCGGTGGGCGCCGGCGGCGCGCAGCACCTCCTCGGCGCGGTCGAGGCCGAAATCGAGGCTGCGGCGGGAATTCTCGGAGAGCGTGTATTCGACCTTCACGCCGGGCAGGCCGTCGGCCTCCGTGCGGTCGGTGAGTGCGACGCGGTTGTGCGCCTCCGGCAGGTCCTCGGCCAGCACGAGGATCGCGATGGAGTGGCGGAACTCCTCGCGCAAGAGCCGATGGGCGTCGCGGCCCCAGGCCGGCTCCAGGCGCAGCGCCTGCATGAGCGGGATGTTCTCGCGCGTGACCTGCAGATGCACGCCGCGCTTGAAGCCGCGGTGTTCGTCGGTCTCGTAGAACTCGTGGCTGTAGAGGGCGCAGCCGATGGGGCCGACCGGGCCGTCCAGCTCCGCCTTGAACATGCCGCGCGCGTAGGCGGCCGGGTGGAACATCAGATTGCGGCCGAGCGCCGGGCTGGCGAGGCCGGAAGCCAGCAGCAGCCTCGCCGTGCCGATGCCGTTGCCGGCGACGACGACAGCGGAGGCAGGCTGCGTCACCTCGCGGCCATCGGCGTCGCGATAGACGACGGCCGTGGCGCGGCCGGCCTCGATCACGACCTGCTGGACTATGCAGTGCGGACGCAGCTCGACGCCGTTGGCGATCGCCCTCGGCCAATAGGTGAGATCGACCGAGGCCTTGGCGCGGTTGACGCAACCCTGCTGGCATGGCCCGCAATAGTTGCAAGCAGCGCGGCCCTGATGGGGGACGGAGTTGATGGCGGCGTCGACCGGCCACCAGTGCCAGCCGAGGGCGTCGAAGCCGCGCGCCGCCGTCATGCCGAGCCGGCCGAGCGCTAGCGGTGGCATGGCGCGCGGTGGCTTCGGCGGATAGGCGGGATCGCCGGCGAGGCCGCTCACGCCCATGGCGGCATCGTTGAGGTCGTAGTAGGGCTCGAGGTCGGCGTAGCCGAACGGCCAGTCTTCGGCGACGCCGTCGAGCGTCCTGGTTTTGAAGTCCGAGGGATGCAGGCGCGGGAAATGGGCGGCCCAGTTGACGGTCGAGCCGCCGACGCCGCTCCACATCAGCGGCTTGAACGGGCTTCCCGAATCGTCGATCGGATAGTCGGCGGAAGGCGAGGGCGTCGGCGCCTTCAGCCGCAGGTTGGGCGAACCGGCCCATTCATTGATCGTGGCGCGTTGCCAGTCGCGCCGCCAGGGCGGCATCGCCGCGGTGTCCACCCAGCCGCCGCGCTCCAGGCAGACGATGCGCAGGTGCTTCGCCCGCTCCGACAGCCGCGCGCAGAAGGCGCCGCCGCCCATGCCGGCGCCGACCACCACGACGTCGACGGGGTCGAAAAAAGGGGACATTCTACTTTTCCAGAAAAGTTGAATGTCCCCTTTTCTTTGGCGGCCGCCCGCGCGGGCGCAGGCTCGATTCGATGCCGAGGCGGCCGGCGGTCCGTCGCTGCCAACGGTCCTCGCCGAAGGGCGTGCCGCGATTGACGCTCGCGCGGATGCGATCGACCTCGTCGGACAACTGTTGCTCGTTGACGACATCGGACCAGTCGGCGGGCAACGACAGCGGACCATCGCCGAGAAATGCCGGGCGCGCGCCGCGCTCGCAGCGTGCGTGCAGGCTGGACCATCGCCAGGCTTCTCCGCGCCTTACGAGCCGCGCCCGCAGCGGATTGCGTTCGACATAGCGAAGCACGGTCATGAGATGGTCGTCCTGTTGAATGGGAAATGCCTTGAACCGGCCCTGCCAGACATGGCCGGAGGAGCCGTGCACGCTATGGTAGCGCCGGACGTGGGCCGTCAAGAGCCACTGCATGAAGGTGCTGAGATCGCCGTCCGATTTCGGCGACAGTACCAGGTGGAAATGATTGGGCATCAGGCAGTAGCCGAGCACGGGCATTCCGACCCGCTCCGCTGCCTCGCCGAGGAGTGCGAGGAATGCGCGGTAGTCGCCATCGAAGTGAAACACCGTGGCGCGGCCGTTCCCGCGGTTGATCACATGATAGCAGATGCCTCCGACCGAGGCGCGCGCTGTTCTCGGCATGGCGCGACGATAGCGGCCTTAAAGGGGACATTCAACTTTTTTGAGAAAAGTTGAATGTCCCCTTTTCTGTGTGGGTAGAATGTCCCCTTTTCTGTGTGGGAAACGCCGCGGTCGGGCCTACAGCTCGCCTTCGAAGGCGTGGCGTTCGGCTTCGCGATAGGTGCGGGCGAGATCGGGGGCGCGGCCGGCGCCGATGCCGAGCGCATGCAGCGGGGCGTCGGGGCCGTAGCGCAAGAGGAGCGCGCGAGCCTGGCCGTAGCTCAGGCGAACGGGTAGTCGGGAGACCAGCGGATCGTAGTCCTTGCGGGCGAGGAAGGCCGCGTAGCCGAAGGCGACGTAGTGCGCATCGAGGTGCAGCACCTCGATCCCGCGCCGGATCTGCGCCGGCGTGTAGGCGGCGGCGACGCCGAAGTCGTGGGCCAGCCAGGGCCCCAGCTTGGTCGCATAGGCCCGGGCGGAACGTCGCTGACGCCAGTCGGAGAGAAATCCCATCGTCTCGCGCTCGCGAATGACAGTTTCGCTACAGTTCCACGATACGCGAGAGATATGGCGGTACGGTTAAGGGTAGCGCCGGTTTGTCCGACGACGGGACTTATCTTGCGCACGCTTCACGCATCCTTAACCATAAATGTTCGTCGGCCGGAGGCAAGAGGGCAGTCGGCTCCTTCTATGGGAGCCGACTGCCCGGTATTCGCGGCCTACGCGGCTACTGGACGCCGCGCCCGACCTTGCCGGCGAGGCCGAGACGCTGGGCCACGCCGCCGCCATAGGCCGGATCGGCCTTGAGGAAGTGGCCGATCTGGCGCAGCTGGATGGCTTCGGGCACGCCCTTCATCGCGCCGGCGATGTTGTCCATCAGCAGATCGCGCTGCGCCGGCGACATCAGCCGGAAGAGCGCGCCGGCCTGGCCGTAGTCGTCGTTGCCGGCGCGATGATCGTAGCGGTCGGCGTCGCCGGAGATGCGCAGCGGCGGCTCCCGGTATGCCGCCGATTGCTGCGGCCCGCCAAAGCTGTTGGGCTCGTAGTTGACGGCGCCGCCGCTGTTGCCGTCGCTGCGCATGGCGCCGTCGCGATGATAGTTTTGGACCGGGCAGTGGGCGCGGTTGACCGGAAGGCTGTCGTGATTGACGCCGAGGCGATAGCGGTGCGCGTCGGCGTAGGAGAATATCCGCGCCTGCAGCATCTTGTCGGGCGAATGGCCGATGCCCGGCACGATATTGGAGGGCGCGAAGGCCGCCTGCTCGACCTCGGCGAAATAATTCTCAGGATTGCGGTTGAGTTCCATGACGCCGACTTCGATGAGTGGATAGTCCTTGTGCGGCCACACTTTCGTGAGGTCGAACGGATTGAGGCGATAGGTCTCCGCCTCCTTCTCCGGCATGATCTGCACCATCATGCGCCATTTCGGGAACTCGCCGCGCTCGATCGCCGTGAACAGATCGCGCTGATGCGTCTCCCGGTCCTCGCCGACGAGCTGCGACGCTTCTTCATTCGTCAGGTTCTCGATGCCCTGCAGCGACTTGAAATGGAACTTGACCCAGAAGCGCTCGTTCTTTGCGTTGATGAAGCTGTAGGTGTGGCTGCCGAAGCCGTGCATTTGCCGGAAATTCTTCGGCAAGCCGCGGTCGGAGAACAGGATGGTGACCTGATGCAGACTCTCGGGCGACAGCGACCAGAAGTCCCACATCGCCGTGGCGCTGCGCAGGTTGGTCCGGGGATCGCGCTTCTGCGTGTGGATGAAGTCGCTGAACTTCAGGGGATCGCGCACGAAGAACACGGGCGTGTTGTTGCCGACCAGGTCCCAGTTGCCCGCTTCCGTGTAGAACTTGATGGCGAAGCCGCGCACGTCGCGCTCGGCATCGGCCGCCCCGCGCTCGCCGGCAACAGTCGAGAAGCGTAGCAGCAGCTCGGTCTTCTTGCCGACGGCCGAGAACAGCTTGGCGCGGGTGTACCGGCTGCCGTCCGTTGTGATCGTCAGCGTGCCGTAGGCGGCGGAGCCCTTGGCGTGGACGATCCGCTCGGGAATCCGCTCGCGGTTGAAGTGCGCCATCTTCTCGACAAGGTGATAGTCGGCGAGCAGCACCGGACCGCGCGGTCCGGCCGTCAGGCTGTTCTGGTTGTCGGCGACGGGATTGCCGCCAGCCGTGGTCAGGACGGGGGTGTCGGTCGGCTCGGCTTTTCTAGTCATCGGTTGCTTTCCTTTCGGGGGTTTGGTTCCAACTCACGTCAGGGTCGCTGCAGGATCAGCCTGCGTCC
Organism: Dongiaceae bacterium; assembly: GCA_041482855.1. GTDB lineage: Bacteria > Pseudomonadota > Alphaproteobacteria > Dongiales > Dongiaceae > JBGPEQ01. Next base: position 8,498 of record JBGPEQ010000107.1, read on the forward strand.
TTCGACAAGCTCAGGATGTGGGGAATCTTCGTGGCAGAAAGATAAGGCCCTCATCCTGAGCTTGTCGAAGGACGCACGTTGCTGATCCCAGTCTTGCTATGCCGCCAGCGCGGCGGTCTGTCCGGCCGCGGCTTCGCCGTCGAGCGTTGCGGCGACCGCATGGACCACCGCGGCGATGCGGACGGCGGCCTGCACTTGCTCCGCGCTGATGCCGTGCTCGCGCACCACCTTCTCGTGGGAGTCGATGCACATGCCGCAGCCGTTGATGGCCGAGACCGCCAACGACCACAGCTCGAAGTCCGCTTTGTCCACGCCGGGCTTGGCGATGACGTTCATGCGGAGCTTGGCCGGCATGGTCTTGTAGTCCGGCGACGAGGCCAGGTGGGTGAAGCGGTAGTAGATGTTGTTCATCGCCATGATGGACGCCGCCGCCTTGGCCGCGGTCAGCGCCTCCGGCGTGAGCTTCGGCGCGAACTCGGCGATGAGCGCCTCGCTCACCGCCGGGTTGCGCGCCGCCAGCGCGCTGGCGACGAACGCGCCGGCCTTCTGCTGCTCAGTCAGCACGGTTTCGGCCGCGAGGCTGGACAGATTGAGTTTCAGGTCCTTGGCGTAGTCGGGCAATTTCTGCTTCAGGGATTCGATCGACATCGGAAAGTCTCCTTGGATGGGTTCGTGTGCGTTACGCCGCCTTCAAGACCTCATCGCCCTTCTGCCAGTTGCAGGGGCAGAGCTCGTCGGTCTGCAGGGCGTCGAGGACGCGCAGGACCTCCTGCGGGTTGCGGCCGACGCTGAGGTCGTTCACCGACACGAAGCGGATGACGCCCTCGGGATCGACGATGAAGGTCGCGCGCAGGGCGACGCCCTCCTGCTTGTCGAGGATGCCGAG
>JBGPEQ010000108.1:0-9323 GCA_041482855.1 Dongiaceae bacterium
GCCGTGTGCGTGCTGCCGCTGCTGATCTACCGATGGACCTTCTGGCCGTTCCTGCTCAGCGGCTTCCAGATCTTCCTGCTGGGCTGGGTCTTGGTGCGCATCCTGGAGCGGGTGCGCACGAGTTGGCAGTCCTGAAGGGGCGGGCGCGGCCGTTCGCCCGCGCCTCCGCTTCAGCGCGCGCGCGTGGCCGAGCGCTTGCTTGCCGCGGCGGCGTCGTAGGCGGTGTCGCCGTCCTGGGGGCGGGCCGGCAGCTCGGCGCCCTGGGCGGTCAGCAACTCCGCGAATTTCGAATGCCAGCGCTCGTCCAGGCTGACCTCGCGGCCGCCCTCGACGACGCGCAGGCGGGCGGCGATGCCGGCCAGCTCCTGGCGTTGCCGGCGCACCAGTTCGGCCTCGCGATAGGCCCAGCGCTGCAATTCCTGCGCCTGCCATTTCGCCATGGCGCGGGAGAAGCGGGCCGCGGCGCCGTCGTCGCGGCCGGCCGCGCGCGCCTGCGAGAGGGCATGGCTGGCCTCGCGCACGTCCTGGGGCAGCTCGTCCTCGGAATCGACGAGCGGCAGATAGCGGTCGGCGTGCGAACGATTGATCGCTGTCGGCCGGCTGGAAATCGCCGGGAATCGGGTGCGCGGCGCCAGCGCGTTCGGCGCCGGCGCGCTCGGCTGCGAGGTCGAGATCGCGCCATCCGGCGCGATGTGGATATCGAAGCGCGCGATGGTCGAGGCGAAGCTGTCGCGGCTGGGGTCGAGCGACACCACGCGCACGTTGAGGACGACGGGCTCGCCGTCGCCGCCGGGCGCGACGATGTCGACCTGGTTGAACTCCGAGGCCGGCACCAGCCAGCTGCGGTCGGCATTGCCGTAGCCGGCCGACAGATGGGCATCGGCCGGCACGTTGTCGATCACGACATAGGCGTCGTCGCCGACGCCCAGGCTGCGCAGCGAGGGCTGCAGCTCCAGCCGCACGCGGCGCGCCCCCATGTCCTTCATCTCGTCGATCATCATCACTCTGCTCCCAGTTCCGCGAGCGACAATCTGCCGAAATGCGGCGTTCGTCCGGAATAATTCTATTCGTAAATCTTGTTAACTACAGCAGTTATTTGTATCAAATTCTATCCAACTACGAGTTAAAGGCGCGTTAAGATCGCGGCAAAGGATGGTATTATTTGTGACAAGAGCGACATTTACCTTAATGAATTGCAGGGGCGGCCTTCCCCGGGTTAAACCCGGGGACCTGCCCGCGGGCGCGCGCAGCGCGCCCCTACGATTCTCACGCCAGCGCGGCGCGGAGGTCGGCGAGGCGGACGGGCTTGGTCAGGGTCTTCACGGCCTGCAGGCCGCGGTCGGCGCCGACCAGGCCGGCCATCTTGGCGTATTGCGGATTGTAGCCCGTGGTGATCACGACCCTGGCCGTCGATCCCTGGGTGGCCAGCCACTGCATGATCTCGATGCCGTCGATCTCCGGCATCACGACGTCCAGGACGATGTGGGTGGGCGCGAATTCCGCGTAGATGCGGCGGAACTCCTTCGGCTGGGTGCAGATACGGGTCTCGTAGCCGAGCTCGCCCGCCGCGTTGCTCACGAACTGCGCGAAATCGGGCTCGTCGTCGACCACCAGCAGCCGTCGCTCGCTCATGCGCCACCTCTATCGTCCAGAACTTCCCGCACCATGCGCGCCAAGTCAACCTTGCGGAAGGGCCGGCGCCCCGGCGGCGACCGGACCCTTCGCGGCCGGCAGGTAGATCTTCACGGTCGTGCCGCGCCCGACCTCGCTGATCAGCTCGATATGGCCGCCGGACTGCTTGACGAAACCGTAGACCATGCTAAGGCCGAGCCCGGTGCCCTTGCCGATCCCCTTGGTGGTGAAGAACGGATCGAAGGCCCGCGCCCGCACCTCTTCGGTCATGCCCTCGCCGCTGTCGGCGACGGCGATGAGGACGTAGTCGCCGGGCGCCGGGCCTTCGACCTGCCTGGCATCGCCGGGCTCGATCGCGAGATTGCTCGTCGCGATCGTCAGCTTGCCGCCGTCGGGCATGGCGTCGCGCGCATTGATGACCAGGTTCAGCAATGACGTCTCCAGGCGCACCTGGTCGATCTCCGTCGGCCAGAGGCCGCCGCCGAGGGCGAACGTCGCCGCAATGGCCGGGCCGAGCGGCCGCAGCAGCAGGTCGCGCATGCTGTGGATGAGATCGTCGATCTGCGTCAGCTTGGGCGCCAGCGATTGCTGGCGGGCGAAGGCCAGCAGCCGCTGGGTAAGATCGGAGCCGCGCAGCGTGGAGCGGATCGCCGTGGCGATCTTCTGTTGCGCCGCGGCGTTGCCGGGAAGGTCCTCGGCAAGCAGCTCCAGGTTGCCGAGGATGACCGCCATCAGGTTGTTGAAGTCGTGGGCGATGCCGCCCGTGAGCTGGCCGATCGATTCCATCTTCTGGGCCTGCCGCAATTGGTCCTCGAGCGCACGCTGATCGGTGATGTCCTGCATCGTGCCCTCGACGCCGACGCGACGGCCGTCGGCGTCGCGCACGACCTCGGCGATCTCGCGCACCCAGACGACGGCACCGTCGCGGCGGCGGGCGCGATACTCGACGGCGTAGTTATCGAGTCCGGCGCGCACCTCGTCGTAGAGGCGCCCCAGGCGTTCGCGATCTTCGGGAATCGTGATACTCATGCTTTCGACATCGTTCCGGGGCATGTCGGCGTCGGCCATGCCCAGGAGCTGGCCGGAACCCGGCGACCACCGGAACTCCTCCGCCGTCGTCTCGGAGGCAAACTGCCAGCTCCAGTAGGCCAGCCGCGCCTGCTGCTGGGCCCGCCTCAGCCGCGCCTCGCTCTCCGCGAGCTCCATCTGGGCCTTCTTGCGGTCGCTGATGTCGATCGCGGCGCCGCCGATCGCAACGATGCCGCCGGCGGCGTCCTTGATCGGGAACTTGACCTCGTAGGTCCATTCCGGTCCGAGGTCCGTGAAGTGCACCTCGCGCGCCACGATGTGGCCGGTTTCCACGACCTCGCGTTCGATCGCTTCCACTTGCGCGACGCCGTCGCTGCTCGACAGGTCGAGCAGGCACCGTCCGAGGATCTCGGTGGCGGCGAGTTGCCAGGCCGCTTCGACGCCCCGGTTGATCATGAGATAGCGGCCCTGCAGGTCCTTCACGACCATGTCGAAGGGTGCATTGTCCATGAAGCTGCGGAAGCGCGCCTCGCTCTCCGCGAGCGCCAGCTCGGCCTGCTTGTGCTGCGAGATGTCCTGGGCGTAGCAGCCGATGCCGACGATGTTTCCGGCGACGTCGCGGATCGGGAACTTGACAACCAGTAAGTGCCGATGCCCGCCTTCCCAATAGCCGCTGATCTCGCGCATCGTCACCTTGCCTTGGTCGAGCACCTCGCGGTCCTGCTCGGCCAGGGCGGGCCTGCTGTCGCGCGGCCGGAGATCGGCGAGCGTGATCCCGCGCACCTGGTCCTCCGTCACGCCCTCGACCCGCTCGAACTCGCGGTTGACCATCAGGTAGCGACCCTGGGAATCCTTGAGATAAATGATGGCGGGGGCGTGATCCATGAACGCGCGCAGCCGCGCCTCGCTCTCGCGCAGCGCCAGTTCCGCCTGCTTCTGCTCGGTGACGTCCTGGAGCGTGCCGACGTAGTTCGGCGGCGAGCTGCCGTCCGCGACCGGCTCGCCGAGCTCGCGAATCCAGGCGACCGATCCGTCGGGCTTGACGATGCGATACTCCGTCTCATAGGGCGACGGATCCTCGGTCGCGCGCCGGTAGAGCGCCGCCAGGGCGGCGCGGTCGGCGTCGTGGACAAGCCGCCGGACATAGGCGTCCGAGGTCTCCGGCATCGCGTCGGACTGCACGCCGAGCACGTGGGCCACGTCGGAATGCCAGTCGAGGCCGTGACCCGTTCCGGTCCAGGTCCAATAGGCGATCTTCGCACGGCGCTGCGCGTCGGCGAGCCGCGCCTGGCTTTCGCGCAACGCCTGCTCCGTCGTTTTCTGATCGGTGACGTCCTGCACGGTCCCGACCAGCCGCGCGACCCGGCCCGCCGCGTCCAACTCCCGCTCGCAGCTGTCGCGCAGCCAGACGACGCGGCCATCGGGCCGGCGCACGCGGTATTCGAGGATGCCGGGATCGAGATCGTCCCGCTGCCGCTGCAGGCTCGCGGCCACCCTGTCGCGGTCCGCCTCGTGAACGAAGCGCAGGAATTGGTCGTCGGTAATGACCTCCTCCGCCGAGTCGACGCCGACGATCTCCCGATATTCCTCTCCGAACGCGTATTCGCGCGCCGCCGGGTCCCAGGACCAATAGGCCAGCCTGGCCCGCCGCTGCGCATCCTTGAGCCGCGCCTCGCTTTCGCGCAAGGTCCGCTCGGCCGCCTTGCGCTCGGAGATGTCCTGCGTGATCGTGCCGACGCCGGTGATGACTCCGTCGGCGTCGCGAATCGGGAACTTGACGACAGAGAACTCCGCATAGTGCGGAGGCCGAACCGATTGCCGGTGTTCGCGGGTCACGATCGCGCCGGTCCTCAGCACCTCGCGATCGTCGACCGAAAGGCGCTCCGCGACATCCGGCTCGAGGATGTCGTGGACCGTGCGACCGCAGATTTCCGCTGCGCTGCGCCCTTCGATGCGCTCGAACTCGCGGTTGACCAGCACATAGCGTTCCTGCCGGTCCTTGAGATAGATGAGCAGCGGCGCATGGTCCAGGAAGGCGCGCAGGCGCGCCTCGCTTTCTTGCAGCGCCCGCTCGGCGCGCTTGCGTTTGGAGACGTCCTGCGTGATGCCGCCGAGCGCGACGATGCGGCCGTGGGAATCGCGGATCGGGAAGCGGAACGTCAGCGAGTCGGCGAAACTGGCGAGTTTGGGATCGCTGTACTCGTAGGTGATCGGCGCGCCATGGGCCAGGACCTCGCGGTCCTCGGCGATGAAGCGCTGGGCCAGCTCCGGCGGGTAGATCTGATCGGGCGTCTTGCCGCAGATTTCCGCCGCGCTCATGCCCTGGAACTCCTCGACGGCGCGGTTCACCAACAGGTAGCGCAGGTTCGTGTCCTTCACATACATCGCGAACGGCGCATGGTCGAGGAAGCCGCGCAGCCGCGCCTCGCTGTCGCGCAGCGCCTCTTCGGCCTGCTTCTGCTCGGTGATGTCCTGGATGGTGCCGATGATGCGGACCGGCTTGCCCCCCGGCCCGAGCTGGAACTCCGCCAGTTCGCGCAGCCAGCCGATGCTGCCGTCGCCGCGGAACACCCGATACTCGATGGCGTAGGGCGTCTTGGCGGCGACCGCTCGTTCGTAGGTATGCGCTACTCTGGGCCGATCCTCCGGATGCACGAGCTTCACATGGTCGCCGTCCGTGGCAGGGACCGCGTCCGCCGACACCCCCAGCACCTCAGCCATGAAATCGGACGCGATGTAGGCCTGGCCGGGTCCGATGTCTTCCAGCCAATAGGCGATGCGCGCGCGCCGCTGGGCGGCCAGCAGCAGGGCCTGGTTCTCGCGCAGGGCTTCCTCGCTGCGCTTCTGCTCGGTGACGTCCTGCATGGTGCCGACCAGGCGGCGGACGCGGCCGCTAGGATCGTGTTCCTGCTCGCACATGTCGCGCAGCCAGATGACGTTGCCGTCCGGCCGGCGCCAGCGGTACTCGATGACGCAGGGTTCGAGCCGCTCGGTCCGGCCGAGGAAGGCCTCGGCGACCCATGCCCGATCGTCCTCGTGGACGTAAGGTAGGAAATGATCGTTGGTCGACAGATCGGCCACCGGCAGGCCCAGGATCTCCGCGGCTTCCGCGGCAAGCGAGTACCGCTTCGCTTCCGGGTCCCACAGCCAATAGGCCAGCCGGGCGCGCCGTTGCGCCTCCTTCAGAAGGGTTTCGCTTTCCCGCAGCGCCTCTTCGGCCCGCTTGGTCTCGGTAATGTCCTGGATCGAACCGATATAGCGGACCAAGTCGCCGGCCGCATCGAGATCCACCTTCGTGATGCCGCGGACCCAGATCATGCGGCCGTCCGCCCGTACCACCCGGTACTCGACGTCATAGGATTGCGGATCGTCGTCCACCGACCGGAACAGACGCTCGATGCGCTCGCGGTCGGCCGGATGAACCACCGCGAGAAAGGTCGCATCGTCGTGGATCTGGGCGCTCGTGTAGCCGGTGACCGCCTCGACGTTCTCGGACCAGATCGTGCGGTAGCCGCCTTCCGAGGTTTGATGCCAGGAGGCGATCTTGGCCTGGCGCTCGGCCTCGATGAGGAAGGCGCGGTAGTCGGCCAGCTCCCGGTTCGCCTTGCCGAGCTGCGGCACTTCGAACGTGGTGCGCAGGACATATCGGACGGAGCCGTCCTCGCCCTTGATCGGAGCAACGTTCGTGATCCAGCTCTCGGCGTCGCGTCCGCGGCCATAGTCATCGGCGCGTCCGAGGATCGGCTCGCCGGTTTCGATGACGCGGAAATGATCGCGGGCCGCGCTGTCGCCGCTATAGCGGCGCGGCCTCACCTCGTCGATGAGGCGGCCCGCGACCTCGACCTGATGCACGCCATAGATGTCCTCGATGCGACGATTGAGCAGCACGATCCGCCGCTCGCGGTCGGTGATGCTCACGGTGACCGGTATGTGGTCGAGGACGCTCTGCAGAATCGCCTGGCTGTCGCGCAGACGCTGCTCGCGCCGCTTCAGCTCGTCGATCTGCGTGAAGATGGTGACGGTGCCGCCCTCGGAGGTCGGGCGGTCGCCGTACTGGAACCAATGGCCATCGATGCTGCGCTCGAATTTTCCTCCGGGATCGCGGAACTGGGCCAGCCGCTCTGCGATCCACGCGTCCTCGCGGCCGACTGCGGCCGCCACCCGGCCGGCATTCACGTGGGCGCGCAGGACGTCAAGGAACGGCGTGCCCGGCCGCAACAAGTCCGGGTCCAGGCCGAACATCTCGCGATAGCGGCTATTGCAGACCACGAGGCGATCTTCGGCATCGTAGAGCGCGAAGCTGTCGGACAATCCCTCGATGCCATCAATAAGCTGCTGGCGGGCGCGTTTCAGCTCGACCTGCGTCCCGCGCAGGATGCGGTTGTTCGTTTCGAGCGAGGCCTGGGCGCCGGCGAGATCGGTATTGGCAGCCACCAGCGAGACCTGCGTGCGCCGCAGCGCCACGATCTGGCGGGCCAGCACGGTCGCGAGGGCGACGACGGCGATCATCTGTGCGACCAGCGAGAACCGCAGCCAATCGTCGCCGATCTCGTCGAAGATGAAATTCGCAGCCGCCCCCAAGACCGCGACGACGCCGAGGCCGATCGCCAGCGAAGACCCCACCCGCCGCTGGCCGTTCACGGCGAACGCTGGCACGTCATGGTCCCCTTTATTCGCATCCTGCGCGCTATCGCCCCCGCAACGATGAATGCCTGCTCCCCTAGGCCGGATCCGGGTGCAATGACGAACCGCCGGCGGCGAACCTTCTTCGCGCCATCGGCCGGAGGCCATGCTCACGCTTCGGCCCGCCGTTCGCCGCGCTGCGTTGCTGCCGGTCCGGGCCGAACGCCAAGTGGTGCGGACGCTGCGATTAGTTAACTATTATCCTTACGAAACCGTTAATTGCCGCCGCGACCGCCTCGGCAGGAAATAAGGCGGCCGGGGCCGCTCAGAACGCGACCTGGTCGCCGCCCTTGAGGTTGAGCATTTCGCGCGCTTCCTTGGGCGTTGCCACCTCCAGCGAGAGCGCCTCCAGGATGGTGCGGATGCGCGTGACCTGGTCGGCGTTGCTCTTGGCCAGCTGGCCCTTGCCGACATAGATCGAGTCCTCGAGGCCGACGCGGACGTTGCCGCCCATGATGGCGGCCATGCTGACGAAGGGCAGCTGGTGGCGGCCGGCCGCCAGCACCGACCAGTGGTACTGGTCGCCGAACAGCTTGTCGGCGATGCGCTTCATATGGGCGACGTTCTCGGGATCGGCGCCGATGCCGCCGAGGATGCCGAAGATGGTCTGCACGAACAGCGGCGGCTTCACGATTCCGCGCTCGAGGAAATGCGCCAGCGTGTAGAGGTGGCCGACATCGTAGCATTCGAACTCGAAGCGGGTGCCGCAGCCCTCGCCCAGCTCCTTCATCAGGAATTCGATGTCCTTGAAGGTGTTGCGGAAGATGAAATCGCGCGAGCCCTCGAGGTGCTTCGGCTCCCACTCGTACTTCCATTCCTTGTAGCGATTGAGCATGGGAAAGAGGCCGAAATTCATCGATCCCATGTTGCAGGTGGCCATCTCCGGCTTGGCTTTGAGGGCGCCGGCCATGCGCTCCTGCAGGGTCATGCCGTGGCCGCCGCCGGTGGTGATGTTGAGCACCGCATCGGTGTTCTGCTTGATGCGCGGCAGGAACTGCATGAAGACCTCGGGGTCGGGCGTCGGTTTCCCATCCTTTGGGTCACGCGCATGGAGATGGATAATCGCGGCGCCGGCTTCCGCCGCCCCGATCGACGCCTGCGCGACTTCGTCTGGCGTGATCGGCAGATACGGCGTCATCGTCGGCGTGTGGATCGAGCCAGTGACGGCGCAGGTGATGATCACTTTGCGGGCAGCGGCCATGGTCGTTTACCTCCCCGAGATTGCGATCGACATTGGCGGTGTTTTGCGGCGGCGATCACGCCGGGTCGGACCATCGCCCACTTTATTCTCCCGCACAAGCCGGGGCGGGCGCCCGCCGTGCCGCCGTCACCGCGATCAGATTCAGTCGAGCTTTACCCTTTCTTTGCCACTTAACCATCTTCGTAAAAGAATCGTTAATGCTGGCGGGCCGAACATCGTGTGATCATCCCCTGTCACGGAGGCCACGATGAGGGCGAAATCCCGTAGCAGCATCCGATGGGGCGTCGCGACTGCAGTGGCGGTCGCGTTCGTACTCGGCGCCATTCCCGCGCTGGCCGGGTCGGATGGCAATGGCAGGCTGGTGGCAGCGCATCCCACCGCCCTGCCCGACGACGAGTCGCAACAGCAGGCGCCAAGCTTCGCCATCGATGTCCACGAAACTCAGGCGAGCGGGGCCAACGACGATGCCGATGATGGCAATCTCATCAGTGACGACAGCGACGTCGCAAGCGTCGACAGCTCCGCCAACGACGACGTCGCGGTCGACCCATTGTTCGGCGGTTCGTACTAGCTAGCGGTTGTTGCCGCGCGTCACCGGATCGATCGGCGCCGACGCCGATCGATCGTCGGCCGACGTGACGATCTCCCGGAGCGGCGCGTTCGCGCCCGCGGCCGGCATGAAATCCGCCTCGATGGTTGCTTCCGCCTGCTCGACCGCCGCCGGCCCCGTGTTCGGCTGCCGCGCGGCGCGCGCCTTCGCGATGAGGTCGTCCGCCGC